>JAEVHO010000575.1 GCA_016802835.1 Micromonospora sp. ATA32
ACGCGCCGGCGGCGGCGGAGACGTACAGGGCCGCCCCGTACACCCCGGCCGCTGGTGGGCGGCGGGTCGGGCCAGGTCGTCGACCGGCAGTTCGTGCGCGGCGAGGAACTCCTGGGCGAGGGCGGCGGGGTCACCACCGTCGGTGAGGCGCCATTCCAGCCGGGCGCGTTCGACGAGCGCCCCACGGCAGCATCGGGGTGCCGCCGGCGCAACCATCACCGTCGGTGACGAACACTTCCCCCCCGACCGGTTCATTCTGCCTCATCCGTTCAGCCGATTTAGCGCGGACAATGCTGATTGCTGCTCGATGCGGCGCGGTTTCGCTTGGTACTGTGCGTCACTGGTCATGTGAACCATGACACAGTGCCCCCACAGTCCGGAGAACCCGATGTGCCAGCACCAACCCACCTGCCCCTCCGCTGAGGCGACCGACCGGGAAGCCGCCCGGGTCATCGCCTGCTTCCGTGAGCAGGGCTGGAGCCTGCTCTGCAACGGTGTCATCATTTTCGAGGACACCGGTGAACTGCTCCCCGACGGCAGCACCATCGCCCCGCACCGCGGCCCGGCCCGACACGCCCTCGTCGCCTAACTGAACATCTTTTGTCACGCGATGTGACGCGTCGACCAACCTGGTCCCCCGGGTACGGGACCGCCTGACCAGGTCGGCGAACCGGCCGGGGCGGCACGACGACCGCCCCGGCGCAGCGCACCTCAGTCCTCGAACGCCTCCGGCGCCGGGCACGAGCAGACCAGGTTCCGGTCGCCGTACGCCCCGTCGATCCGGCGCACCGGCGGCCAGTACTTCGCCATCCGGTCCACGTCGCCCGGGTAGGCCCCCACCGACCGCGGGTACGGGTGCGGCCAGTCGTCACCGCTGACCATCACCGCGGTGTGCGGCGCGTTGGCGAGGGGATTGTCGCCCGCCGGCCACTCGCCCGAGCCCACCTTGTCGATCTCCGCGCGGATCGCGATCATCGCCGCGCAGAACCGGTCCAGCTCGGCCAGGTCCTCGCTCTCCGTCGGCTCCACCATCAGCGTCCCGGCCACCGGGAACGACATCGTCGGCGCGTGGAACCCGTAGTCGATCAGCCGCTTCGCCACGTCGTCGACGCTCACCCCGGTCGCCTTCGTCAGCGGCCGCAGGTCGAGGATGCACTCGTGCGCCACCAGGCCCTTGTTGCCGGCGTAGAGCACCGGGAAGTGGGCGCGCAGCCGGGCCGCCACGTAGTTGGCCGCCAGCACCGCCACCCCGGTCGCCCGGGTCAGCCCCGGCGCTCCCATCATCCGCAGGTACGCCCACGGGATCGGCAGGATCCCCGCCGAGCCGTACCGGGCCGCGGAGATCGCCGGCCGGCCGTCGACGTGCGTGCCGAGCGGGTCGCCGGGCAGGAACGGCGCCAGGTGCGCCCGCACCGCCACCGGGCCCACCCCCGGGCCGCCGCCGCCGTGCGGAATGCAGAACGTCTTGTGCAGGTTGAGGTGCGACACGTCCGCCCCGAACCTGCCGGGCTTGGCGAACCCGACGAGGGCGTTGAGGTTCGCCCCGTCGACGTACACCTGACCGCCGGCGTCGTGCACCTTCGCGCACAGCGAGGCGATGCCCGTCTCGTACACGCCGTGGGTGGACGGGTAGGTGACCATGATCGCGGCCAGGTTGTCCCGGTGCTTGTCGATCTTCGCGTCGAGGTCGACGAGGTCGACGTTGCCGTCGGCGTCGCAGCCGACCACGACGACCCGCATCCCGGCCATCACGGCGCTGGCCGCGTTGGTGCCGTGCGCCGACGACGGGATCAGGCACACGTCCCGGTGCCCCTCGCCACGGTCGCGGTGGTAGGAGTGGATGGCCAGCAGCCCCGCCAGCTCGCCCTGCGAGCCGGCGTTGGGCTGCACGCTGACCGCGTCGTAACCGGTCACCTCGGCCAGCCACGACTCCAGCTGGCTGATCATCTCCCGGTACCCGGCGGTCTGCGCGTCCGGCGCGAACGGGTGGATGTGCGCGAACTCCGCCCAGCTGACCGGCTCCATCTCGGTGGTCGCGTTGAGCTTCATCGTGCACGAGCCGAGCGGGATCATGCCCCGGTCCAGGGCGTAGTCGAAGTCCGACAGCCGGCGCAGGTAGCGCAACATGGCCGTCTCGGAGTGGTGGGTGCGGAACACCGGGTGGGTGAGGAAGTCCGACGTGCGCTCCAGCGCCGCCGGCAGCGCGGTCGCGTCGTCGGGTCGCACGCACAGGGTGTGCCCGGCGACCGCCCCGAACGCGTCCCACACGCCCTGCAGGTGCGCCTCGGTGGTGGTCTCGTCGCAGGAGATCCCGACATGGTCGGCATCGACCAGCCGCAGGTTCACCCCGCGCGCGGCGGCGTCGGCGACCACGGCGTCCGCGCGCCCGGGGATCCGAGCCAGCACCGTGTCGAAGAACGCCTCATGCACGACGTCGACGCCATCGACGACTCGCAGCCCGGCCGCGAGCCGGCCCGCCATCCCGTGGGTGCGCCGTGCGATCTCCCGCAGTCCGTGCGGGCCGTGGTAGACGGCGTACATGCCGGCCATCACCGCAAGGAGCACCTGGGCGGTGCAGATGTTGCTGGTCGCCTTCTCCCGGCGGATGTGCTGCTCGCGGGTCTGCAACGCCAGCCGGTAGGCGGGGTTGCGTCCGCGTCGCGGGACACCCCGACGAGGCGCCCGGGCAGCATCCGCTCCAGGCCCGCCCGCACCGCCAGGTAGCCGGCGTGCGGCCCACCGAACCCCATGGGTACGCCGAAGCGCTGGGTGGTGCCGACGGCGATGTCGACGCCGATCTCACCCGGCGGGCGCAGCAGCGTCAACGCCAGCAGGTCCGCCGCGACGCACACCAGCGCCCCGGCCGCGTGCGCGGCCCCGACCAGCGGCGCGTGGTCCCGGACCGCCCCGGACGCCCCCGGGTACTGCAGGTGCAGGCCGAAGAACTCCCCGGGCAGCTCCTCGGCGTCCAGGTCGACCACACGCAC
>JAEVHO010000576.1 GCA_016802835.1 Micromonospora sp. ATA32
GGGGCCTCCTTCGTCGTGGTACGTCGTGACAACCCCAGGGAAACCCCTGACCAGGGTGACTGTCACGAGGAGCGGAGGCCCCGCTCCTTCATCGCATCAGGCGTCGGCGGACGCTGGGTCAAGGTCGGGGGACGCGGGGTCGGATTCGTGGGCCCACCTAAAGCGGAGACGGGCGTGAGGGTCGAACCGCACGCCCCGGCGGGCGTGCGCGGGGGCGACGGTTACGGCGTTCAGGGCCAGGGCGAGGAGATCGCGCCGGTCGGTGACGCTGGCGACCTCCCACGCTTCCCGGGCCTGTACCGGGTCGAGGAGTGAACTGATATCGGCGTCGGGCAACGGGAAGTCGGCGAGGTTGCGGCGTAGCCCAGCGACGCGGGCGGTCAGACGTTCGTGTAGGCGGGTCCACCGCTGGACGGCCTCGGGGCCGACGAACTCGCCGCGAAGGTAACGGGCGTCTTCCAGGTCGACCAGGGCGGCGTTCGCGTCTTCCAGTGCGGCCGTGATGGTCGCCCGCTCCCGGACGATGTCCGGGTCGTGGCGGGCTACCCAGCGTTCGGCGACGGCGTCTAGCAACGGGTCGCCGGGTTCGGTCGCGGCCAGGCGGTTAATGAAGGCGTCGACCACGGCGCGGTCTACGGCGGTGATAAACGCCGTGGTGTGGGCCGGGCACGGGTGGCCGAGGCGCTGGGCGGCGCAGACGTAGGACTTCCCGAGGGCCGACATACGGCCCCCGCAGCCTCCGCAGCGAAGAAAGCCGGTCAGGAGGTGAGAGACCTGGGCCCGGACGCCCCGGGCGCGGCCGAGCCAGTCGGCGGCGGTGCGGTCTTCCAGGATGCGGGCGATCTGCAATTGCTCGGCCGGGGTGATGATCCCTCGGCCGATCTCGACCGTCTCGCCGGTCTCGGGGTCGCGCCAGGGGACGACCTTCCCCGTGTACTTACCGTCACGCTTGACGGTCTCGGGCAGCAACCCGGCGAACGCGGGAGCCTTCAGCAGTTGCGACATGGTCCCGACGCCCCAGTTACCGCCTGGCGGGGACGGGATCTCTCGGGAGTTCAGGTCACGGGCGATCCTGACCAGCGGCTCGCCGGACAGGGCCCGATCGGCGATCTCCCGGGCGATCGGCGCGGTACGCGGGTCGTGGTCTAGGCGACCGTCCTCGACGATCACCAGGCCGTAGGGCGGCTGACCGCCAATCCACCGGCCGAGGCTGCGAAGGTGGGACTTCGCCGAGGCGACCCGTAGGCCGATGTTGGCAGATTCGCTGCGGGCGACCTCGGACAACAGGGCCAGGACTAGCCGGGACTGTTGGTGCGACGTGTCTAGGCCGTCCTGAACGAAGACGATCCGGCCGCCGACTTTCTCGACCTGGTCCAGGACTTGCCCGACCTGGCCCATACCACGCCGGGACAGGCGGTCGACCTTCCAGACAACCAGGGTCCCGACGGTGCCGGTCGTCAGGGCCGAGATAGCGGCATCGAATCCGGCGCGGTCTACGACCTTGTAACCGGACCGGCCCCGGTCGATGTGAACGGTGCGGACTTCCAGCCCATTACGGGCGCACCAGGCACGGCAGTCGGCCTCCTGGCGTTCGATGGCGGTCTTTCCCTCACGGTCGAGGGATAGACGTAAGTACAGGTCCGCTAGGTGCTCATGGTGAGACATGCCGAGGACGTTAGGGCCTCGGCTGGACTAGTTGCATGCCTCTTCTAGGACTTCCAGGAAGTCCAAGACGGTTATGCGACCTCGCAGGTCGGTCAGTTTCAGATCCCGCCCACCGGTGTTCAGCCAGCTGCGACCGCGCAGCTCCGGGGCCCGTACTCGTGCGCTCATCCGCCCAGTCTGCCGGACGGCGGCGGCACTTCCGGCCGGCACCCGGGAGCGGGCTCGATCACACCCCGGTACGACGACGCGGCGCACGGATCACCGTGGCACCGCCGTCGGACGTCGGTTACTGCCCGGCCGGCTTCAGGCAGAGCACCCGGTTCGCCAGGTCCCCCTGCAGCTCCACGGCCGGCTGCGCCGGGTCGGCGCACTTTTCCCTGGCGTCGACCTTGGAGACCACCGAGAACGCGTCCGCCTCACCGCAGCCGGCGGCCACGGCGCCTGCGCCGGACTGCCTGACGCAGGAACCGACGGCCGGGTCGAAGGCCGGCGGCTTGTGGTTCCCGCCGAACTTGCCGAGCAGGCTCAGCAGGCCGAGCGGGATGGCCAGGATGAGCACCGCCGTCACCAGCACGGCGGCCAGCACGCGGCCGTTGCGGACCTTCGGCGTCGGCTGCTCGACCTTGGGCTCCGCGTCCGGCTTGAACGAGTCGAACCGGCCCTGCTCCGGTTGGGCATCCCAGGACGTACCGGACTGCTGACCCGCCTGTGGGAAGGCGGGCGGGAAGCCGCCGCGGGCCTGCTCGCCCATCGGCGACGGACCGTAGCCCGGCGTCGCCGGTCCATAGCCCGCCGCCGGTCCGTAGCCCGGCGTCGGTCCGTAGCCCGGCGTCGGTCCGTAGCCCGGCGTCGCGCCGTTCACCGGAGCGCCGCCAGCCGCCGGGCCACCGGGCGCACCGAAGGGGTCGGGTGGACCGCCGAAGGGGTCGGCCGGCCGGTCCGCGCCGCTGTGCGGCCGTACCCCGTTGACCGGCCGGTTGTTGCCGGCCGGTTCCATGAACGACGGCACGCCGGGCGGGAACGCCGGCGGCATCCCGGGCGACACCGGCGGGGCGGAGGTGACGGAGGGCGGCTCCCCGAACCCGCGCGGGGCTCCGGGCGAGCGGTCGTGGTCGTCGAACCGTGGCTGCTGGCCCTGGTCGTGCTGGTAGTCGTCCTGCCCCGGCTCGTCCACCGGCTCCGGACGGGCCGCCCGGCCGTACACCCGGGGCTGCGGAGTGGTCGTGGTCGTCGAACCGTGGCTGCTGGCCCTGGTCGTGCTGGTAGTCGTCCTGCCCCGGCTCGTCCACCGGCTCCGGACGGGCCGCCCGGCCGTACA
>JAEVHO010000577.1 GCA_016802835.1 Micromonospora sp. ATA32
GTCGCACGCTCACGCAGCTCGTCGGGGTACTTCTTCGGTGCGGGCATCGCTGGTGTTCCTCCCAGGTTTCGATGTCTCCATCAAACCCGGTGCGGAACAAACCGTTAAAAAGGTTACGAGCTGGGCGGCCATCATCGCCGTGCCCACCGCGATCACCAGCTTCTTCGGCCAGAACCTGGCCTTCCCCTGGCGACACACCAATACCGAGTTCTACCTCACCGCCGCCCTGACGGTCGGGCTCGCCCTCGTGCTGTACGTCGTCTTCCGCCGCAAGACCTGGCTGTGAGCGCCCTTCGACGACCAGCTCCGCCACATAAGCGAGGACCTTGCCGCCTGGCTTGAGTGGCTGGCCGCTCGTGTGCCGGAGGACGCGGGTGAGTTTGACGCTGGACCGGCATCTGGCTCAGTGCGCCGCGCATCTGCGTGACCGGAGGCGTCTGGAGAGCCCTGCCGGCCAGCCCCTTCCGGCGGATCCGACCTGCCAGCTCATCGGCGACATGCTTGGGCGGGAAGTTCACGAGTAGGTGGACGTGGTCGTTCTCGCCGTTGAACTCGACCAGTTCGGTCTCGAAGTCAGCGCACACCGCCCGCGGCTGTGCAGCTTCGTTACAACTACCGGCTGTACCCGGACGCCGTCCAGCGCGAGGCACTGGCCAGAGTGTTCGGGTGCGCGCGCGTGGTGTTCAACGACGGGCTGCGCGCACGGCGGCAGGCGCGGGCCAACGGCGAGGGATACGTCTCGGACGGTGAACTGTCCAAGCAGGTCATTACGCAGGCCAAGACCACACCCGAGCGGGCCTGGCTGGGCGAGGTGTCGTCGGTGGTGCTCCAGCAGGCTCTGGCGGACCTGAACGTGGCGTACCGCAACTTCTTCGCCTCGATCGTCGGCAAACGCAAGGGCCGTAAGCTGGCCCCACCGCGTTTCCGCTCGCGCAAGACATCCCAGGAGCTTGAATGTCAAGCAGCGGCCTCGGTGAGGTGATGCGACCAGGCGGTCGTCTCGTCGTAGGGTCTGCCGGTCTTGAGGCATCCGTGGAGGATGCCGACGAGTCGGTTGGCGAGTTGTCGCAGGGCGGCGTTGTAGCTGGCGCCGCGGGCGCGTTGCCGGTCGTAGTAGGCCCTGGCGCCCGGGGATGCCTGCAGCGATGCGAACGCCTGGGTCATGAGCGCGTCGATGAGCCGGTCGTTGTGCACGAACCGGGCGGCGACGACTCTTTTCTTGCCCGAGGCGCGGGTGATCGGACTGGTGGCGGCGTAGTTCTTGCGGGCCTTCGCCGAGGTGTAGCGGGCGGGGCTTGTAGCGAGATCTGTGTAACGGATTGATCGGAAGATCCGTTATGGACGGTAGAAGCCGTTCGGCACAGATAGGACATGTTTGATGAGTACGTCGAGGGTTTACCCGCATGGTCCGGGCCTGATGGTCGATGAGGACGATGTGCGCGGGTTGCGGGAGCGGGTCGGCGCGGATGCGCCGAGGCTGCCCCTGGCCGCGCCGGTGTTGGATGAGGCGGCGGCCCGTGAGGCGGCGCGTAGCGCGGTCGCGGATCTGGTTGACGAGCGGGCGATGGACCAGGTGTTGGCGCAGATCAAGGGCGACGGGCTGCGGTTGACGGGGCCGGGTGGTTTCCTGTCCGAGCTGGTCAAGGCCGTCCTGGAGCGGGGCCTGGCCGCGGAGTTGACCGAGCATCTGGGCTACGACAAGCACGACGTCGCGGGCAAGGGGTCGGGGAACTCCCGTAACGGGTCGACGCCGAAGACGGTGCAGACCGAGGTCGGGCCGATCGACGTTCGAGTGCCGCGGGATCGGGCGGGCACGTTCACCCCGGTGATGTTGCCGAAGAACGCCCGCCGTCTCGGTGGCCTGTCCGATGTGGTCATCAGCCTGTAAGCGGGTGGGATGACGGTGCGGGACATCTCCCATCACCTGCACCGGGTATATGGCACCGAGGTCGGCCCGGACACCATCTCGACCATCACCGACGAGGTCCTCGACGAGGTCAAGGCCTGGCAGCACCGGCCCCTCGATGAGGTGTACCCGATCATCTACGTCGACGCGCTGGTGGTGAAGGTCCGCGACGGCGGGCAGGTGCGCAACAAGGCCTGCTACCTGGTCGTCGGCGTCGGCGTCGACGGGGTCAAGCACGTGCTGGGGATCTGGGTGCAGCAGGCCGAGGGGGCGAAGTTCTGGGCTCAGGTGTGCACCGAACTACGCAACCGCGGCGTGCGGGACGTGCTCATCGCCTGCTGCGACGGGCTGACCGGCCTGCCCGAGGCCATCGAGGCGGTGTGGCCCCACACCACCGTGCAAACCTGTGTGGTCCACCTGATCCGGGCGTCGATGAAGTTCGTGTCCTACACCGACCGCAGGGCGATGGTCGCCGTGTTGAAGGACATCTACACCGCCCCGACCGTCGAGGCCGCGGAGACCGCGTTGCTGGCCTTCGCCGACAGCCCGCTCGGGAAACGCTACCCGGCCGCGGTCGCCGTCTGGGAACGCGCCTGGGAGCGGTTCACCCCGTTCCTCGCGTTCCCGCCCGAGGTCCGCCGGATCATTTACACCACCAACGCCATCGAGTCGTTCAACTACCAAATCCGCAAGGTCATCAAGAATCGGGGACACTTCCCCACCGACGACGCCGTGATCAAGCTGATCTGGCTGGCCATCGCCGACATCGAAGACAAACGAGCCCGCCAGCGCGCCGCCGAGGCAGGTAAGCCCCGCGGCCAGGCCCGCCAGGCCCCACCCCGCCTGGTCGAAGGCGCCGGCGTCCACGGCTGGAAGCAGGCCCTCAACGCGCTGGACATCTTCTTCCCCAACCGTATCCCCATCGATGCCCGATAGTTGAACAGGATAGGACGTTACACAGAAATTCGGACAGGCTCAGCGGGCGTGGTCGTCGCCGAACTCTGCGAGCACCCGGGCACCGAGGATCGGTCCCAACCCGGGCTGGGACAGGATGACCTCAGCGTCCGGGTGCTGGC
>JAEVHO010000578.1 GCA_016802835.1 Micromonospora sp. ATA32
GTGTCCAGCAGGAACCGGTAGACCGTCGGAGTGGAGTGGTAGACGGTCACCCGCTGTCGGGCCAGCTGCTCCACGGCGTACGCCAGCCCGTGCCGGCGCGCCGAGGGTGTCCAGCAGGAACCGGTAGACCGTCGGAGTGGAGTGGTAGACGGTCACCCGCTGTCGGGCCAGCTGCTCCACGGCGTACGCCAGCCCGTGCCGGCGCAGGTCGACCGGGACGACGGCGGCGCCGGTGAGCAGCGCCGGGTACAGGTCCGGGATGGCCGCGTCGAAGCTGAACGAGGCGAGCAGGCTGAGCCGGTCGGCCGGGCCGATCGCCAGGGTGCGGATCTGGTTGTCCACCACGTGCAGCAGGTTGCGGTGGGTCTGCCCGACCGCCTTCGGCAGCCCGGTGGAGCCCGAGGTGAACAGGACGTACGCGAGCGCGTCGGGGTCGACCGGGACCGGGCGTAGCGGTGCGGGCGGTGTCGTGTCGCCGGCCACCAGCACGCCGGACTCCGGCCGGTCGGCGCGGAGCTGGCCCGCCAGCTCGTGGTGCTCCGGTCCACAGAGGATGGCGCGGACGTCGGCGGCGGCGAGCATGTGCCGCAGCCGGTCGACCGGGAATGCCGGGTCCAGCGGCACGTACGCGCAGCCCGCGGCGAGGGTGCCGAGGACGGCGGCGACGGTCGGGGCGCCGTGCGCGGTCAGCAGGGCGATCCGGTCGCCCGGGCGGGCGCCGGCGGTGGCGAGCGCCGTGGCGTGACTCCCTGCGGCCCCGGCCAGTGCGGCGTAGCTGACCTTGTGGGTCTCGCCGAGGATGGCCGGATGGTCGGGTAGACGCGCCGCGACATCGCCGAAGCGATTGATGATCAGTGATTGGGCCATGTCAGGAAGCGGGAGCCGCCCAACAGCCGACAGGCATGCGGAAGCCAACGGCTTTGATCATGATCCCCCCAGGACTTCACAGTGGAATCAGCATATTGCTCGATACAGGCCCGGGAAGATCATCGATCGGAGACCGGCCGAAGAGTCGACCGCCCCATCGGACGTCGGACGGCGGAATCCGTCCGATCATCCCTCTAGCGCGTAGAGGACTTTGAACGTACGCCCCTACCCGCGAGTATTTTTACGGTAAAAGGCGTTGCCAACCGTCAATTTTCCTAAGTGGCCGGTCCTTCGCCGCAGCTCAGCCGGCCCGAGTGACAGGCCGGCGGCTCAGTTATCGTACGCAGCCGGCGGGGTCGGCTCGATCGCCCCGCTGAAACTTGTCGGCAACTGCGCCACCAGGTCGCGGAACTCCCCGACGGTGACCGCCTCGCGCAGCGTCGCGAACACGGCGCCCGTCCCGGCGCCGGCGGTGACCGGGTCGACCCCGGCCCGCTCACCCACCCGCCGCAAAAACTCCTCGGGACCGAACGCGGCGCCGCCCGGGGCCGGTCCACCGGCGGTCGCGCCAGAATCCGGGCGGGCGGGCGGATCGACAAGGTAGCCGCTCAGCTCGTCGGGCAGGTGCGCGCCGAGGTCGTCGGCCTCTCCCCCGGTCACCCGCTCGGCCATCGTCTCCAGAACCGCGCGGGCGATCACGGCGGCCTGTTCCGGCGGGATCCCCGCCCGGCGGGACACCGCACCGACGAAGTGGGGAAACCGCACGACGCCCTCCTGTCGTCACCGGCCCCGCGCTTACCCGGGGCCGGCGCCGACAAACGACGCTCACCGCCCGGCCTACGGGTCAGCCTCAGCGCCGACGACGAGACGGTACGGACCTCGCTGCGCGCCCTGGCCCGGCTGCTGCCGCCCTGATCGTGGGCGGCACCGCTAGCCGCCGATCGGCGCGCCGCGCCACTGCCAGCGGTCGCGGCGGGGATGGCCGGGCAACGCGACCCGTCCGGTGCACCAGCGCAGCGCCGTCCACGGGTCGACCTCGCCGAGCACGCCCACGGCGTCGGGGAACAGCCGGGCGACCACCCGGGCGCAGACCGGGCGCGGCGGATCGAGCGTCACCCCGAGGCCCTGGGCGATGTCGTGGCCGTGCAGCAGCGTCTCCGCGCAGCCCATCGCGGCGAAGCCCTCCGGGTCGGCCCATCCGCTGGGGTGGTACGCGCGGGCGTGGGCCGGAGTGGTGCGCACCATCGCGGCGAGGATCCTTCCGCCGACCTCGGCGAACTCCAGGACCTGTGCCGGGGTGGCATCCCGGTCGGCGTTCGCCATGAACCGGACGTACCGCTCGTCGGGTTGGGCGACGAGCTGCGCGGCGTAGGACAGCAGGCAGTCGCCGATGTGCTCGGCGGTGTGCCAGCAGTCCCACTCCACGGCGCCCGTCGGCGCGGACCAGTCGAGGTCGGTGGCCGGCCGCAGCGCGGCGACCATCGTGGACAGTGCGGTGTCGAGATCGTCGGCGGTGACGGTCATGGACTTCTCCAGACGGGCGGTTCCGGTGCCGCCGGACCCATGTTGCCACGTCGGTACGACGCGCCTCCGCCGCTGCCCGGGCCGCCGCCGTCGGCGCCACCCCGGCCGTCATCGCCTGCCGGGAAACCGGCGCTCAGCCCTCGGCGAGCACGTCGAGCAGCAGGGACGCGGTCCAGCTGAACGCGGGCGAGCCCAGCCCGGCCCCGGTGTCCGGGTGGAAGTACTCGTGGCAGCCGGCGGTCGCCACCAGGTCGATCATCGACGCGCGCAGCCCGGCCGCCAGGTCGGGCCGGTGGTGCGTCCGCAGTCCCCGCCAGACCAGCCAGTTCATGTTCATCCAGCTCGGACCGCGCCAGTAGCGCACCGGTTCGAAATCCGGCGCGGTCGTCGTGACTGGGCAGCGGCCGGGGCATCCGGCGGGCCAGCCCGAACCGGGGCGAGCGGGCCTCGACGAGGACCGCCTCGACCTGCCGCGCGGGCGGTCGTCGTGACTGGGCAGCGGCCGGGGCATCCGGCGGGCCAGCCCGAACCGGGGCGAGCGGGCCTCGACGAGGACCGCCTCGACCTGCCGCGCGGG
>JAEVHO010000579.1 GCA_016802835.1 Micromonospora sp. ATA32
GCCGCTGAGCATCCCGGATGTCGCGGTCGACCCGGCCAGCAGGTCACCGTGCCGGTCACCGTCACCAACCAGTCCGGAATCGCCGTACCGAAACCCAACCTCGAACTGGGGGCGTCGTCGGACTGGCAGGTGCAGGGCTCGGTCGACCCCTCATGCCGGGACAGCAGGCCAAGGGCCAGGTCACCATCACGGTTCCCGCCGGCACCACCCCCGGCCGCTACCTGGTGACGGCAACGCTGCGGACGTCTGCGGGCAACGCGTCGACGAGGTTCACGGTCACCGTAGGACTGCTTGACCAGGCGCGGATGAGCATCGCGGACGTCGACAGTCAGGAGACCGCCCGCGAGGACGGGCGGGCGAGCAACGTGCTCGACAGCAACCGGGCGACGTTCTGGCACACCGAATGGTCGCGTGCCGATGCCCCTGGCTACCCGCACCGCATCAGCCTCGACCTCGCTGGGACACACACGATCAGCGGACTCCAGTACACCCGCCGCCAGAACAGCGCCAACGAGCAGATCGCGGACTACGAGATCTACACGAGCCTGGACGGCACGACGTGGGGAGACCCCGTCGCCCGCGGACGCTTCACCACGTCGCTGGCGCCCCAGCGCGCCGTCTTCCCAGCCGTGACGGCACGCTACGTCCGGTTGGTGGCCCTCAACGAGCAGACCGGGCACAAGTACGCCGCGGTCGCTGAACTGGACGTGGAGCGGTACCGCTGAGGCAAGAGCCGGCTGCGTCCTGGCCGAGCGCATCCTCGCGGTGCGCGGCCAGGGCGGCTACCGCCAATACCGGATCCCCGCCCTCGCGGTGACCAATCGCGGGACTCTCCTGGCGGCCTACGACGGTCGCCCCAATCTCGACGACCTCCCCAACACGATCGATCTCCTCCTGCGCCGCAGCACAGACTGCGGCGACACCTGGGCGGCCCAACAGGTGGTGCGGACCGGGACCGGCCTGAGCGGATACGGGGATCCCAGCTTCGTCGTGGATCACGAGACCGGTCGCATCTTCCTCTTCCACGCCGCAGGCACGCACGCCGATTCTTCGAATCCGCAACCGGTGTCCACCCAGAGGACGACGTCCAGCACGCCGACCTCAGTTGTCAGACGACGATGGTCTCACCTGGCACCATCGCCGCATCACGGACCAGCTAAAGCTCGACAGCCATGGCAAGGACAGACGGATCGGGGGCTTGTTCGCGGCCGCCGGCAACGGCATCCAGGTGCACACCGGGCCGTACCGAGGGCGGCTGGTCCAGCAGTTCGTCCTGCTCGTAGACGGCATCATCGGCGCCGCCAGTGCCCTCAGCGACGACCATGGGGACACGTCGCGCCTCGGGGACATCATTCAGCCCAGT
The DNA here is from genome assembly GCA_016802835.1 of Micromonospora sp. ATA32. GTDB lineage: Bacteria > Actinomycetota > Actinomycetes > Mycobacteriales > Micromonosporaceae > Micromonospora. The sequence continues at coordinate 1,364 of JAEVHO010000579.1, forward strand.
CCTGGCGAGCCGCGCCCCAATGAAAACAAGACAGTCTGCCTCAGCGACGGACGACTCCTCCTGCACTCACGCGCCACACCACGCCGGCTCGCGGCGGCGCACTCGCGCAGCGGCCAGAGCTGGAGTCCCCTCACCGCAGTCGAGGATTTGCCTGACCCCTCCGACAACGGCTCCCCCCTCTCTGTCAGGCTGGTGTGAGACACCCCGGCGATCGGGGTTGGTTTGTAGGGCGTGACTGGAGATGTGTACGTGAGCAGCAACATGCAGTCCCCCGAGCAGAGTGGGTCGGAGCTGGTTGATCCGGCGCCGCGCCCGACTCGGCGTAGCTTCACCGCCGAGTACAAGGCCGCGATCGTGGCCGAGTACGAGGCCGCCCCGCACGGTGAGAAGTCCGCAGTCTTGCGGCGGGAAGGGTTGTTCCACTCCCATGTGCAGGAATGGAGCCGTGCCCGGGACACCGGCGTGGCACCTGGTATGACGACGCGTTCGTCCGCAGCGTCATCTGCGGTTACCTCGCGGTTGTCGCGTGCCGAACGCGAGACCGAGCGGCTGCGGGTCGAGAACGCCCGGTTGAATGCGAAGCTCGCGCAGACGCAGGCAGCGTTGTCGATCATGGGAAAAGCACACGAGCTCTTGGCGTCGTTGGCCGAGGGCTCGGACACGCCGCCCTCGTCGAGCCGGTGATCGAGCAGACGCTGCAGGCCCTGACGGGTGTGGGGACGCCGGTCAGGACGGCGTGCCGGCTGCTGGGACGCGCTCGTGCCACGCACTACCGTCACGCTCGTGGCAAGGTCCACGGGCCGAAGCAGCGGCGCCGGCCGGGTCCGCAGGCCCTCAACGACGGTGAGCGGGCCGCGGTCCTGCAGGTGATCAACCGTGCCGGCTACAGCGACTTGTCGATCGGGCAGATCTTCATCCGTGAGCTCGACGAGGGGCGGTACTGGTGCTCTCTGTCGAGCATGTACCGGATCGCGGCGGCCGCGGGTCAGAGCCGGGAACGACGCCGGCAGGCCACCCACCCGGCAAAGGTCAAACCCGAGCTGGTCGCCGACGCTCCGTCTCAGGTGTGGTCCTGGGACATCACCAAGATCCGCGGACCGGTGAAAGGAGTCTGGTACCACCTGTACGTGTTGATCGATATCTACTCCCGGTACAACCCGGGCTGGATCATCGCCGCGGCCGAGGACTCCGTCCTGGCCCGTGACTTCATCGACGAGGCCATCGCCCGTAACGGGCAGGTCCCGCACACCGTGCACGCTGACCGCGGGACCTCGATGACCTCGCAGCCGGTATCGGCGTTGCTGGTCAATCTCGGCGTGACCCGGACCCACTCCCGGCCCCAGGTATCGGACGACAATCCGTTCTCCGAAGCGCAGTTCAAGACCCTGAAGTACCTGCACGACTTTCCCGGATCGTTCCCGAGCCTGTCCGCTGCCCGAGCGTTCTGCGACGGGTTCTTCACCGAGTACAACCACGTTCATCGCCATTCCGGGATCGGCTGGCACACCCCGGCCTCGGTGCACTTCGCCACCACGGCGCGGTCGACGACGCCCGCCAGGCCACCCTCGACGCTGCCCCGCGCCGCCCACCCCGAACGCTTC
>JAEVHO010000580.1 GCA_016802835.1 Micromonospora sp. ATA32
GCCAAACCTTCATCTCTCGCACAGCATCGACTTCCGGAGATCTCTCCTACCTCACAGGATCACCTTCCATCGTTCGTGGCACACGCCAAAGCAAAGTCGTGTGATTACTCTCCGGATGCGTTGAGTAGCTGCGGGATGAGCATTTTGTTGGCGTGGTGGCGTTCCATGACCTGCTTGATCTTCGTGTGGCCGGCGAGGCGGATCAGGGCGATGGTGAGGTTGCGCAGCGCGGCCATGGTGTGGGCGACGTTGCCGAGCCAGGCGTGATGGGTGTCCTCACCGAGCAGGACGTCGGGGACCCAGTGGGTCTTGTTGTCGGATAGGGGGTGCCGTTTTCCGGCACCCCCCTCCTCAGAACCGTGCTTGCCACTCGTCGCGGCACACGGCTCAAGCGGCCCGCTTGGGCGGGCAGGCATCTGCTGTCTTCTGGTCCGTGCTCTGCGGTCCGGGGTCTGGGTGGCGTCGGGCGCAGTGGGCGTGTACGAGGCGGTGTTTCGTCCGGCCGCTGCCGCGTTCGGTGATGGCCTGGTGGGTCATCGCCTTACGGATCGCCGCGTACCAGCTCTCCCATTGTCTGGGAGAGTCGGGTATGCGGTCGGTGTACAGCAGCGGTTCCTGACACAGCGGGCAGAGTCCGTGTTGTTCGCGCAGGGCGCGTTGCCAGGACTCGGCCAGTTGTGGGGGTTTGCGTTTACGTCGCCGGTCGCCCAGTACTGGGCCAGGGCAGGGTCATCGGGTGAGTGCCTGCCGGTGACCGGGACGTGCCGGACGATCGTGGTCCAGGCGTACTGGTGGAGGTAGGCGCCGGTTTCTCGGTCGCCGTAGACCCATTTGTTGCGCCTGTGGGGGTTGAACGGGCCGAAGTAGCGGGCCGTGACCCACCGTCGGCCCTTCTTGGGGTGTCTGCGGCGGGCCCATTTGTAGAGGTGCCGCCACAGGTGGTGGTCCAGGCTCTGGTATGCCTTCTTGGACGCCCCGGGCCGGTAGTAGTTCGCCTGTCCTCGGATGATCGGGTTCATCTTCATGATCACCTCGATGGGTGTGGCACCCCGCAGGGCGCGCAGTTCCTCGGCGATCCTGCGCCGGATCTTCTTGAGCGCGTTGCTACTGGGTTTGGTGAGGACCTTCGTACCACTGTGAACGTGGTAGCGACGGATGTTGAAGGACAAGAAATCGAATCCGTCGTCGATACGGCCGATTCGCGTCTTCTCCTGGTTGAGGTGAAGACCCCGTTCTTTCAACCACGTGCTGATCCGCGTTTTTACCGTCTCGGCCTGTTCGCGGCTGTGGCACAGGGCCACGAAATCGTCCGCGTAGGTGATGACGGTCGGGCATCCGGCCTTCACGTTGCCCCGGTATTCGTATGTGACTCCGGCGGCTTCTTCCATTCCCTGCAACGCGATATTCAAGAGCAGCGGAGAAATCACTCCGCCCTGAGGGGTTCCCTCAAGGGTCGGAGAGTACCGGCCCCGATCGACCACTCCTGCTTTCAGCCAGCCACGGATCTGTTCCCTGGCGGGGAACGTCCCGATCCGTTCCAGCAGAAAACTGTGGTTGATCTTGTCAAATGCGGATTTCAGGTCGGCGTCGAGGACCCAGTCCCGTTTCGCGCCTTTTGCTGCGACGGCCTTGTGGATCATTTCGATTGCGTCGTGGCATCCGCGGCCTGGCCGGAACCCGTATTGCTTGCGGTCCAGCCGGGCTTCCCACTCGGGTTCCAGGGCGTTACGCACCCGGTTCTGCTGGGCACGCTCGGCGATAGTCGGAATGCCGAGTGGGCGTTTCCCGCCTTTCTTGGGAATGTACACCCGCCGCACCGGCAGCGTGTGGCCCGGTCCGCCCTGGCGGTGCAGCAGCATCGCCAGATCAGCCCGTGCTTCGGCAGTCAATGCGACCTGCCGGTCCACGCCCGCGGTGTGGCGGCCGGTGTTGTGCTGACTTACCTGCCGCACGCTGACCAGCGTGTTCGCTCGGCTGCGCAGCATCAGTTTCTGCAGATTGCGGACCTGTTTGCGGTCGCCTGCCTGCGTCGCCTTGAAGATCCGTTGCCGTAGTCGCTGTACCTGGACCTCCTGGTCACGCCAGTCGATGGCGTCCCAGTCGATCAGGTCCTCCGGTCCGTTCGCCGCGTCGCCGCCCGATTCGAGCGCCGCGATGTCGACCATGACGGCCGTCGCGTTCTGCGCCGTGGTGCCTAACTTGCCCATATAGTTCCAGCGTTTCGTTGGCATTGATTCGTCAAAGGGCCACCCGGCTCACGTCAGCTCCCTTTCGGGCCCACGCACCAGGCGTGGTATGCGGCCAGTTATGCGCAGACGACCGTTCGTGGAGGGTCCGGTCACACGTCTTCGCTTTCCTGCTGCCTTTCGGCTGCCGCCATTCGCTTCTTGGCCGTCCTGTTCCCGCCCCGGATCTCCGCTTTCCTCACGGTCGGCCTATCGGCAGGCAGGTCTTGGCCTGCCGAACCGGGACGGGGTTCACATGTTCCGCACTGGTGAGATACGACCGGTGTCGGGCGTCTCCTATACCCCGGGACCGTGGTGCTCTCATGGCCGACATAGAAACTTCAGCCACCACTGCCGTCTCCCAACGGCGGGTCCTGTCCTTCGCTGTTGCACTCCATCTGTCGAAGTTCTGGATAACGAGGCTTACAGAGATTCACACCATTCGCCCTTCCGGTCTTCCCCTTGCCGGTAACCAGTGGATGGAACACCGGTCCTTGGGCTTCCTCCCGGGCTTCACACCCCGCCGTTACCAGCGACGCATGCCAGGAGCGGGGACAAGCGTTGAGCACTCGCTCGGAGCTAACCGTCGAACATTCGACCCTCCAATTCAGTTAACTCACTCACACAGTGAGGTGATCTCAACAAGGCTCGGTCGTCGGTTTCGGATGACACGGGCATAACGTCCATAGCGGACGGTGCTGGATATAGGCGTGGAGCCATCGGT
>JAEVHO010000581.1 GCA_016802835.1 Micromonospora sp. ATA32
GCGAGGTCGAGTCGAGCGCCGTGACCGCATCGGCCTGGCTGGTCCGCACGGTCAGGACGGCGGTGGTGGGGGTCCGGCCGGCCGATCGAGGGGCCACGACCGAGCTCCGGGCGCAGCCGGTCGAGTTGGTCCAGCACCCGGTCCAGGTTCTCCGGCGGCAGCTCGATGCTGCGCACCAGCGACTGCCGGTCGCTCGACCAGTACGGCAGCCCGCCGAGCGCGTCGCGCAGCTCCTGATCGGTCAGCGGCGCGGTCGCGGTGACGGGGCCGACCACACCGCCGCCGGCCAGTGGCGGCGCCAGCAGCTCGCGCAACCCGTCCGGTACGTGCAGCGACTCGACCAGGTCGCCGTCCTGGTCGGCCAGCGCCGCCATGGTCGCCTGTGCCTGGTATCGCGCCTGCTCCGGGGTGAGGCGGCTGCGCCGGCCCACCTCGGCCAGGAAGCCGGGCAGGTCCCGGTGCCGTCCGATGCCGTCCACCGGAACCACGTCGTGCAACTTCACCGGGACCGCCTCGAGCAGCCGTACCCGCTCGGTCTCTTCCAGGGCACAGGCCAGCGCCAGCACGGTGGCCTCGGCCGCCACCTTGGCCGTGAGGAAGTCGACGCCGGCCCGGCGCCACGTCGTTGACCAGGTCGCGGTACCCCATGGTCCGCACGCGGGGTGCATCCATGCCGGGATCGGGCCGGGGACGCGTGGTCTGGGCGACGCGGGCCGGCGGCGGCGCCGGTCCACCGCGGGTGCTGTCCGGCTTGTGCCGTCCGGCCGGCGGTGGTCCCGTTCGCTTGGCGCTGTCCAGGTGGGTGAGCTGCTTGGACGCGCTCAGCTCGCGCCCGTCTGGCTGGGCTGGCGACCGCGCTCGCGGGCCTCCCGGGCCAGCGCCCGGCGGCGCTGGTTGTCGCCCTCCATCTGCTTGCGCATCGTCACACCTCGTTCCTCGTCGGCTTGGTGCTCTCGTCGGCCGTGTTCCCGTCGCCGCCGGGAAGGAAACGGGCGGCGCGGCCCGGCCATGGTGGCGTCGGACCCGGGTCGTCAGGCTTCATTCCGTGCGGGTGAGGGTCGTTCACCCGCCCGGGACACACGATCGGACCGGACCGTGAAACTTCCGATGAACGCGGAAGGGAAGGTCGTCATGAAGAGCATCGTCGAGATCGTCCCCGCTCGCCCCGGTTGGTACGCCCGGTGGCAACTGACGCCGGAGGCCACCCGGTGCTACCCGGTCAGCCTCTGGGCCCTGCTCCAAGAGGCCGACGGCAGCGGCCGTGAGGTCGTCGGGGTGGACTGCATGGGGCAGTGGCCCGGCGCGGACGACAACGAGGCGGGTGGGGAATTCGTCCGCTATCTCTTCCAGACGCCCGACTCCGGCTCGCCGGAGGACGTGGATCCGCGGACGCCGGAGAACCTACGGACGGCCGGGCCGCGACTGCAGCCCGTCACCGCGGTCTAGACCACCCTCCCGGCCCCCGGCCCCTGGTCCCAGGGCCGGGGGCCACTCCGGCATCCCGGCCGCCGGCCGCCCTTCGGGGCACGCCGGGCGCCGACGGTCGCGCGAGTGCCAGGCTTGATCCGGCTCCTGTCTATACTTGCTCCACTGCAAGCGTCCGCTGCGGTGTGACCGAGAGGGACCACGTTGACGTTCACCGTCACGTACGCCCAACGAGACGGTGGGGCGTGCCTGCGGCTCGCCGGTGAGCTCGACATGAGCACCGCGCCGGAGCTCAACGCGGCGATCGACCGACTGGCAGCCGAGGGTGAGCGGCAGCTGCTGATCGACCTGACCGAGCTGACCTTTTGCGACTCCACCGGCATCTCGGCCTTCGTCCGAGGCGACAACCGGGTCGCCGCCGACGGCGGATGGCTGCGGCTCACCGGAGCCGGCGGCCGGGTCCAGCGGGTGCTCCAGGTCACCGGCCTGGCCGAGGTCCTCACCTACGAGCCGGGCACGGTCGACCCGACATCCCACACTGCCCTGTGATGGTCTAGATTTCTGCGCCAGCAGGTGACCGTGAGGTCCCGTCGCCACCTATCAGAGGCAGGTACTCATGGGCGTAGCCGCCCCGAGCCCGGTTCGCATCCTGGTGGTGGACGACGACCCGGGTGACGTCCTCATGATCGAGGAGGCGCTCGGAGACTCCGACGTCGAGAAGGTCATCGACGTGGTCAGCGACGGCCAGGAGGCGATGGAGTTCCTCCGCCGCGAGGGCCGGCACGCCGAGGCCCACCGACCGGACGTGATCCTGCTCGATCTGAACATGCCGCGGATGGACGGGCGTCAGGTGCTCGGCGAGGTCAAGCGGGACGACGACCTGCGGAGCATTCCGATCGTGGTGCTCACCACCTCCAACGCCGACATCGACATCGTCGGGAGCTACACCCTCCAGGCCAACGCGTACGTGACGAAGCCGATCGACCTGGACGACTTCAACGACGTGGTGCACCGGATCGACGAGTTCTTCGGCCGCGTCGTCGTGCTGCCCAAGCGTTCCTGACGGTCTTCGTCCGGTTCGGTCGCCGGCCCGGCCGCGTGCCGGCCACATTGTCCACGACAAGGCACCGGCTGCCACCTCCGGTCCGGCCCGGGCGCCGACCCTCGGATGCTGAACATTTTTCCCGAACCCCCTCCGCCTCCGCCTCCGCCGTCGAGTATCGGCAGGTGGGGAAGTAACACCAGCTGCCTGGGGGGCGACAGTATGAGGTTCTCGGTCGTGGAGATCGGGTACGACCAGCGGCAGGTGGACTCCTGCCTCGACGAGTTGGGAGTCCGGCTGACCCGGCTCGCGGCGCAGGCGGAGGGCGTCGCCGCGGCCGGCCGGGAGTGGGACCAGATCCGGCAGGAGGCGACCCTGCTCTGCGGGCTGCTCGAACGGCGGGGCGACCGGGCGCCGGCGAGGCCGCGGCCGCCCGCCGGGGTGCCCC
>JAEVHO010000582.1 GCA_016802835.1 Micromonospora sp. ATA32
CGACCTCGACGGTGAGCCGGCCGGTCGCCGATCGGGCACGGACCAGGTCCCGCCGACCGCCGGCGACCCGCTGCCCGGCGAGCACGGCGGCCGGCAGGGACCAGCAGCGGGTCCACCGCGCCGCCCAGAACCAGGCCGCGGCGGCGCAGCAGGAAGGCGGCGAGCGCGGCGACGCCGAGCACGGCGACCTCGACGGTGAGCCGGCCGGTCGCCGATCGGGCACGGACCAGGTCCCGCCGACCGCCGGCGACCCGCTGCCCGGCGAGCACGGCGGCCGGCAGGGTCAGCGTGGCCAGCACGGCGGCGATCGCGACGAACCGCCCCTGCGTTGCCGCAGCGGCCCCGCCGGCGCCGGTCGGGCCGGCGGGCAGCGGGCCGCCGAGGAACCAGCCCGCCACGGCGGCGAGCGGGATCACCAGCAGCGACTCGGCCAGCCCACGTCCGACCACGGTGCGCAGTGAGCCGCCCCGGGCGCGCATCAGGACGAACTCGGTACGTCGCCGGCGTACCGCCAGCCGGGCCGCGAGCGCGGTCAGGCCGGCCAGCGTGGCGAGCACCCCGGCCGCGATGACGGCGAGCAGCGTACGGGCGGCGGCGAGCGAGTCGGCGAACTGCCGCAGCGGGATGTCGACGCCCTGGGTGAGGCTCAGCCCGGGTGGAACGGTCGACTGCAACGTGGCCGTTCCGTCGATCACGTCGTCGAGCTGGCCGGGCGTCAACCGGTCGGGGGCGATGCGGTAGCGCCAGGCGAAGCTGACCGCCCAGCCGGTCGCCGCCCGGTTGTCGAAGCCGACGTTGTCGGTCACCCCGACCAGCCGGAAGGGCTTGCCGTCGCCCTCCGGCTCCGACAACCGGAGCACCGACGGCAGCGCGTCCCAGATCCCGTTCGCCGGATCGAGGGGACGGTAGAGCCCGACCACCACGACCCTGGTGGCCTTCAACTCACTCCCGTCGGGCAGCCGCAGCGCCATGCGGAGCCGGCTGCCGGCCTTCAGCCCCAGCTGGCGGGCGACGGTCTCGGCGAGCGCCGTCTCCACCGGCGCGTCCCGGGCCGCCCCCTCTCCCGGCCACCGGCCGGCGACCAGGGTGGCCGCGTCCCGGATCCCGGGCACGGTGCGCAGGCTGAGGTCGATCAGCCCCTTGTCGGGACTGAGGTCCGGCCCGGTCAGCCGGCCGAAGGCGGCCTGGGCCATGTACCACCGCTCGCCGACCACCTGCCGGACCGCCGGCGGCATCCGTCCCTCCAGCAGGTCCAGATCCGCCGCCTTCAGCTCGGCGGGGGAGCCCGCCGCCGATATCGGCGCCAGCGGGGAGGTGTAGAGCAGGTCGCGCCGGGCCACCGGCTGGTCGGCAACGTGCTCCCGCAGCCCCTGCGAGGTGAGCCGGTTCGCCAACCGGGGCACCGCCGTGATCAGCAGCGCCGTGACCAGGGTCAGCACCCCGAGCAGCAGGAAATGCCCCCCGTACGCCCGCACCCGGCGGGCCACCGCCAGGATGCTCATCGCTCTCCCCCGATCCGAAGCTGTACCGCGGCCACCCGTTGCCGGACGCCGGTGGCGATGGTGGCGCTGGCGGTCAGCGCCGCCAGGAACAGGCCGAGTGCGGTCAGCCCGATCGGCGTCCAAGGCAGCGTCAAGGCCGGCTCGGGCACCGGCCGGCCGGCGGCCGGGGTGAGGATGACCAGGGGTGCCATGGTGGCGCCGACCCCCGCCCCCACGAGCAACCCGACCGTCACCCCGATGCCGGCCAGGAAGGTCTGCTCGGCCAGCAGCGCGCGGGCCAGCAGCCGCGGCCCGGCACCGAGGGTGTGCAGCACCGCGAACTCCGCCACACGGTGCCGGGTGGTCGCCCAGACGTCCACGGCGAGGCCGACCAGCGCGAGCAGCACCGACCCGAGGGCGGCGGCGAGCAGCCCGGTGCGCGCCGCCAGCCAGTACGGATCCCGGGCCGCGGTGGCGGCGACCTCGCGCCGGTCCAGCACGGTCACCCCGGGCAACTCCGCGACGGCGTCGGCCACCGCGGCGTGGCCCGCACCGTCGGTGTGCAGCCACCATTCGGGCGTCGGTCGGGTGGAGGCCTGCTGCCGGATCAGCCAGTCCGTCGCGGCGGGCAGGTCGAGCAGCAGCCCGCCTCCGGTGTCGGCGGTGCCCGGCACCGCCTTCACCTCGCCGACCAGCCGGACCGACAGCGACGCGCCGGAGAGGGCGAGCGGGACGGTGTCGCCCAGCTTCGCGTCCAGCGCCTGTCGTACCGACGGGGTGACCAGCGCCGGCACCGGCGGGTTCTCCCCGGCCGGTACGACGGCGAACCGGGCAGTCAGCTGGTCCGCGAACACACCCCCCGCCGACCAGCGTGATCGTGGACTCGACGTCCACACCGGAGGTGGTCACGCCGACGTCGGGACGGGTTCGTCGTGGGCCGGGTCGACCATCGCCCAGGTGCCAGTGAGCTCGACCGGCTGTTCGACCCCGGCGAGGTCGGTCAGCCGGAGCCCGCCGATCTGGAGCCGGTATGTGCTGCCGGCGGCCTCGCCGCCGTCGGCCTCGAAGCCGGCGAGCCGCAGGGGGCTGCCACCGGAGTCGGGCAGGTCGAGGGTGAAGGGCACCGGCCCGCCGTCGCTGCCGGCACTGGCCAGCGGGAGCCGCCAGGCCACCCCCTGGGCGCTGGTGACCAGGGCGGACACCTCGATCATGTGTGGGCGTAGCGCACCCTCGACCGGGGTGCGGACGATGCCGGTGAGCCGCCGGGCCGTGGCCGGCAGCGCGACACCGGCCGGGGCGCCACGGGCCTTGACCATCCGGTCGAGCAGCTCACCGGCGGGCTGGTCGCCCAGCCGGTCGGCGAGCCGGACCACGCCCGGGGCGGCCGCCGCGTCCAGGGCCACCGCGGTGGCCGGCAAATCGACCCG
>JAEVHO010000583.1 GCA_016802835.1 Micromonospora sp. ATA32
ACCGGGGGCCGCGGCACGCGCGTTGGCCAGGCCGGGCGGCGGCCCGACCACCGGGTACGCCACGGGTCGGCGGCGGCGCCACGGCGGGCGCCGGGGGGCGTGCTGGGCGCGGTTTCCAGGGGACGGGTCGACGGCCCCCACCGCGGGCGGCGGTTTCAACCCGGCCAGGATCTGCCGTTCCAGCTGCTTGGGGTCGGTCGGGGCGATCCGGGGCACCGACCGGACGGAGGGTGGCGGGGCGCCCTTCGGCTTGCCGCCGGGAGTCCGCACGCCGGGGGGAGAGCCGACCGGTCCGCGCCACGGTGGGTGACCGACCGGGTTGAGCACCGCGTCCATCGGGAAGAACGGCGGGCCGTGCCCGCCGCTCACCTTGCTCATCGTGTCGAAGTACTCGTTCGCCACCCGGTGCGCGAGCTCCTGCGCCTTACGGTTGTATTCCTTCTGCTTCTCCTGCACCGCCTCGGCCTCGGCCGCCTGGATGCCCTTCTCGCCGTCGTACAGCCCGAGGGTGAAGCCCTGCTTGAAGCCCTCGGAGAACTGTGTCCAGTCGCCGGCCGTCTTGGCGTCCTCGACCGCGTTCTTGTACTCCGTCCAGAGGCGTTCCATCTCGGCCCGAGAGTCGTGCGCGATGCCGACCATCGCCCGCAGCGCGGCGACGTTGTTGAGCGCGGCGTCCATCCACTCGTCGAGGTAGGCCAGCGCCTTGCCGGGCCCGGCCTGCAGGAAGGCGTCGCGGGCCTGCGGCGACTTCCAGTGCTCGTCGTGCAGGGTCTGGCTCGCGGTCAGCAACTGCTGGTGGACGCTCTGCAGCAGGTTGTAGGCGTTCTGCCACTGGTCGGCTTGCGCCGAGATGTCCTCCGGGTGCTGGGCCAGGACCTGCCGGCGGACCACCTCGATGCTGTTGCCGCCCTCGCCGGTCGGCGCCGGGGTGAACGTCAGGTCCGGGTTCTCCCGGGGCATGACGTACCGGGTGCCCTCGCCGCGCGGGCCGCCGGACGAATACTGCGCACGGGCACCCCAGTAGTCGGCCATGGTGGTGTCGCGCTCCTCCCTGGCTCAGATGCCGTAGTCGTGCTGCTTGATCTCGTCCAACGCCTGCTTGGTGGGGGAACTGGTGGCGTCGCTCGGGGCCACCCCGTCGGTGTTCTGCCCGACGTGCAGCTCCTGGGTGGTGTGGCCCTTGCCGTCGGTCGTGGTGACGGTCTGCGTCCCGTCGGCGTTGTGCTGGTCGACCTTCCGCGACGTCGGGTCCCCGCCGGCGTTCAGCTGCTCGCTGGTGACCGAGCGGGTGCCGTCGTCGCCGTACGCCGTGGTCTCCCGGCTGCCACCGGTGCGCTTGCCCTCGGCGTCGGTGGTGGTCGTGGTGGTCACCGTCGAGTTGCCGTGCACCACGGTGGTCGTCCGGTCGGTGCTGGAGCTGAGCACCTTGCCGTTCGCGTCGGTGGTGGTGGTCGTGACGACCGTGCCGGCGCCCCCCGGCAGCGTCTGCTGGGTGATCGTCTTGACGGTGCCGTCCGGTGCGACGGCGGTCGAGGTCACGCTGCCGTCCGGGTTGATCCGCTGCCCCTGGTCGGTGAAGTCCTTGGGCGCGGCGCCCTCGGTGCCCTGCCCGCTCGCGGTCGCCTCGAAGTACTGGTCCCACCAGGTCTTGCCGGTGATGAAGGGGGGCAGCCCGGCCGGGCGGGGCGCGTCCGCCTCGCCGAAGGCGAACCGCACGGCGTCCAGCGAGGCGGCCGACCAGCCGTCGGTGGAGGAGTAGGCGTCGGCGACGGTCTGCGCGGCCATCCCGATGTTGGTCAACGCGCTGCCCAGGTAGGTCAGGTACTGCTGCAACTCGCCGTAGTTGGCGGTCATCTGCTGCCGGATGTACATCCCCTCGGGCAGCGCGCTCGGCCGGGAGGCCGGCCTGGAGTCCCGGCGGCTCGCCGGGCGGAGCCTGCTCGCCGCCCGCAACCAACTGGCCCGGGAGATCGAGGAGCAGCTGCTCCGCAAGTTCGGCTCCCGGCTCGGCACCGACCTGGCGCTGCGCGGTGGCGCCGCGCCGCTGGCCCGGGTGGCCGGGACGGAGGCGTTCGAGCAGCTCAGCCGCGCCACCCTGAGCCAGTTCGCGGCCCGTGAGATCGCCACCACCGCCTTCGGCCGAGAACTGGCGAAGTACGTCGGGACCCGGATGGCGTACGGCGCGGCCTTCATGGGCGCGGGCGACCTGCTCGGCCAGATGTACCAGATCGCCGGCGGCGAACGGTCCAGCCTGGACCTCGGCGAGCTCGCCATGTCGACCGCGCAGGGCGGGGTGTTCGGGGCCTCGATGTGGGGCGGCGTCCCGGGGCACATCATCGGCGGCAGGGTCGCCGGGAGCCTGGTGACCGGCGTGACGGACGCCGTTCAGGGCAAGTTCGACCTGCAGAACATGCTGCACGGTGGCGCGGAGGGCGCCAAGGCCGGCGCGATCTTCGGCGCGCAGAACCGGCTGGAGGCCGTCCGGGTGGGGGTCGACCTGCGCATTGGTCGCGACGTGATGGTGCTGCCGGAGGGGATGGCCGCGGTCGACCGCGCCGACGGGCTGCGGGTGACGTACAGCGAGCGCGGGGCGGTCTGGGAGCGGGTCGACGCGAGCGGCCAGCGCGTCGACGGTGGCGCCATCGACGCCACGGGCACGGTGCTCGCCCGGGACGGCGGTGACCCGCCGGGTGTCCGCGTCGTCGACGGGGACGTGATGCCGCCCGGACCGCCGCCGAACCACACCCCGATGACGCAACTGCCCACGGCCGAGGCGTCGCAGCGCACCACCTCGTCTCCGGGGTGGGTGGGAGGGCGCCAAGGCCGGCGCGATCTTCGGCGCGCAGAACCGGCTGGAGGCCGTCCGGGTGGGGGTCGACCTGCGCATTGGTCGCGACGTGATGGTGCT
>JAEVHO010000584.1 GCA_016802835.1 Micromonospora sp. ATA32
CGCCGGTCGAGGACTGGACCGCTCTGCTCGGGCAACGCGCCGGCTTCCTGATCGTGCCGATCGGCGCGGGACGGCTCTACTGCTATGCCGACGAGGCCGCACCGTGCCGCCCGTCGACCCGGTCGCCCCGGCTGCGGGAACTCTTCGGCGGATACGGGGGGTCCGGTGCCGGCGGTGCTGGAGGCGCTGGAGCGGGTGCACGTCGGGGGTCACCGACGAGGTCGGAGTTGGGCCGCTGGTACCGGGGTCGGGTGCTGCTGGTCGGCGACGCCGCGCACGCCACGGCGCCCTCCCTGTCGCAGGGGGGCGGCGATGGCCCTGGAGGACGCCGTCGTGCTCGCCGAGTCGCTCCGGGCCGCCGGCAGCGTCGAGGCGGCGCTGGTGGCGTACGAGAGCCGCCGCCGTCCGCGTACCCGCTGGGTGCGGGACCGGACCCGGGACCGCAACCGGACCCGGGACGTGCCGCCGGCGCTGCGCGACCCGCTGCTGCGCGGGCGCGGCGGACGGATCTTCCAGGAGCACTACCGGCTGCTGGTCGACCCGCTCTGAAGTCCTCGGCCACCGCGCGACACGGCCGAAGATCGTAGCCCGCCACCCCACGCGGCGCCCCCACCTGCCGGGGACTATCCTCCTTGCGGATGACGGCCCGCAGATATCAGCGCGTGCCGAGCGGGACAACCGAGAACCGGAGGCCACTCGTGACCACCGTCGCACCCAAGCCGGTCGTGACCCGGCCCTGGCCGGTCCGAGAGCCGGTCAAGGGGTCGGCCATCGCGCGGCTGCTGCGTACCACGGACGCGAAGCAGATCGGGATCATGTACATGGTCACCGCGTTCGTGTTCTTCATGATCGGTGGCCTGATGGCCCTGATCATGCGGGCCGAGCTCGCCCGGCCGGGGCTGCAGTTCCTGTCGCCGGAGCAGTACAACCAGCTGTTCACCATGCACGGCACGATCATGCTGCTGTTCTTCGCGACGCCGATCGTGTTCGCCTTCGGCAACTACGTCGTGCCGCTGCAGATCGGCGCGCCGGACGTCTCCTTCCCGCGACTGAACAGCTTCGCCTACTGGCTGTACGTGTTCGGCGGCACGATGGCGATGGGTGGCTTCCTCACCCCGGGTGGCGCCGCCGACTTCGGCTGGACCGCCTACACCCCGCTGAGCACGGTGGAGCACTCCCCGGGCGTGGGCGCCAACATGTGGGTGGTCGGTCTGGCCGTCTCCGGTCTGGGCACCATCCTCGGCGCGGTCAACCTGATCACCACGATCCTGACCCTGCGCGCCCCCGGCATGACGATGTTCCGGATGCCGATCTTCACGTGGAACATGCTGGTCACCGCGCTGCTGGTGATCATGGTCTTCCCGCTGTTCGCCGCCGCGCTCTTCGCGCTCGCCGCGGACCGCATCCTGGGCGCCCACGTGTACGACCCGGCGACCGGCGGACCGATGCTCTGGCAGCACCTGTTCTGGTTCTTCGGTCACCCCGAGGTCTACATCATCGCGCTGCCGTTCTTCGGCATCATCAGCGAGATCATCCCGGTGTTCTCCCGGAAGCCGATCTTCGGTTACAAGGGTCTGGTCGCGGCGACCATCGCGATCGCGGCCCTGTCGATGAGCGTCTGGGCGCACCACATGTTCGCGACCGGCCAGGTGCTGCTGCCCTTCTTCAGCTTCCTCAGCTACCTGATCGCCGTGCCGACCGGCATGAAGTTCTTCAACTGGCTCGGCACCATGTGGCGCGGCCAGATCTCCTTCGAGACGCCAATGCTCTTCGCGGTCGGCTTCCTGGTGACCTTCCTCTTCGGTGGTCTCACCGGTGTGCTGCTGGCCAGCCCGCCGATCGACTTCCACCTGCACGACTCGTACTTCGTGGTGGCGCACTTCCACTACGTGCTCTTCGGCACCATCGTGTTCGCGGTCTTCGGCGGCATCTACTTCTGGTTCCCGAAGATGTTCGGCCGGATGCTCGACGAGCGCCTGGGCAAGGTGCACTTCTGGCTGACCATGATCGGCTTCCACACCACGTTCCTGGTGCAGCACTGGCTGGGCGCCGAGGGCATGCCCCGTCGGTACGCCGACTACCTGCCCGGCGACGGGTTCACCACGCTGAACACGTTCTCGACGATCGGCGCGTTCATCACCGGTATCTCGACGCTGCCGTTCATCTACAACTGCTGGAAGTCGTACAAGACCGGCCCTGTGGTCGAGGTCGACGACCCGTGGGGTCACGGCAACTCGCTCGAGTGGGCGACCAGCTCGCCGCCGCCGCTGCGCAACTTCGACCGGATGCCGCGGATCCGCTCCGAGCGGCCGGCCTTCGACCACAAGTTCCCCGAGCTGGCCGCCGGCCACTCGCTGGCCGGGCCGCCGGAGGGTGGCGCCAAGCCGCTGACCAGCGAGTCCGACGGTGGCGCCAGCTACGAGGAGGACACCTCCGCCAACGCCGAGCGGCGCTGACCGCTCGACCGGCCCCACGACGGGCGTCGCCCCCGGAACTCCGGGAGCGGCGCCCGTCGCCGTTTGTCGATGTGTCCCGGCGTCCCGGTGTTCCGGGTGCGCAGTGGGGTCTTGCCCTCGCCACCAGCAGTCCGACCATCCGGTCGCCCGGTCGTCGGGGGCCGCCCGTGTGTTTGTCGGCGCTGGCCTGCCCGGCTGCGTTGGCTGCTCGCCTTTACGGGCGTCTGCCCGCCCGGCTGCGGTTGCCCGCCAGCCCTGCCGGCAGGGCGGCGTGGGTCGGGTCAGCCGGTGACCGGGGCCAGTTCGGCGTCCCGGGCGGTGGCCAGGTCGGCGCGGCGGTGCCGCAACTCGGTGGGGAGCACGGCGAGGGCGACGAGGACGCCGACCGCGCCGGTGACCGCGAAGCCCCAGAGCGGCAGCGAGGCGTCGATGACCGCTCCGGC
>JAEVHO010000585.1 GCA_016802835.1 Micromonospora sp. ATA32
ACTGCTGGCCGCCCTGCGAGCGGCGCTGCCCGAGGCGGCGGTCGGCGCGGTGCTGACGGTCAGCACCGTGACCGGCACGGCCGCGAGCACCCGCGCCCTGGCCGAACGGCACCCGGACGCGGTGGCCGAGGCGATGGAGGGGTACGGCGTCGCGGTGGCCGCCGCGCAGGCCGGCCTGCCCTCGCCGAGCTACGGACCATCTCCAACCCGACGGCCCCCGGGACCGGGACGCGTGGCGGATGCGGGAGGCGCTCATCGCGCTGACGGCAGCGGCCACCGCCCTCCGCTGACCGCGGACGGCTGGCTCGCCGGGCGCGGTTCAGCCCGCCAACCGCCGGTCGAGCCGCAGCGCCGCCGGCCGTGCTCCCTCGTCCCGATGCTTCCGGTCGCCTGACCGCGCTGATGGGGCCACCGGAGGCGGGGCTACGGTGGGGGCGTGGCGCTCTCCCTGGCGATCTCGCCCTGCCCCAACGACACGTTCGTCTTCCACGCCCTGGTGCACGGCACGGTGCCCGGCGCGCCGCCGGTCGAGGTGACCTACGCGGACGTGGACGTCACCAACACGGCCGCCGAGCGTGGCGCGTTCGACCTGGTCAAGGTGAGTTACGCGGCGTTGCCGTGGCTGCTCGACGACTACCACCTGCTGCCGTGCGGCGGTGCGCTGGGGCGCGGCTGCGG
The DNA here is from genome assembly GCA_016802835.1 of Micromonospora sp. ATA32. Lineage (GTDB taxonomy): Bacteria > Actinomycetota > Actinomycetes > Mycobacteriales > Micromonosporaceae > Micromonospora. The sequence goes on from JAEVHO010000585.1 coordinate 679, forward strand.
TCCGCTGGTGCTCACCCGCGGCGACCGGGCCGACCTCACCGGCGCCACGGTCGCGGTGCCGGGCGACCGGACCACCGCGTACCTGCTCTTCCGGCTCTGGTCGGCGGAGCGGCCGCCGGCGCGGATCGAGGTGGTCCCGTTCCACGAGATCATGCCGGGGGTCGCAGCCGGACGGTACGACGCGGGTCTCGTCATCCACGAGGCCCGGTTCACCTACCACCGGCACGGGCTGACCGCCCTGGTCGACCTGGGCGAGTGGTGGGAGGCCGACACCGGTCTCCCGATCCCGCTCGGCGCGATCCTGGCCCGCAAGGGCGTCGTGGACCCGCAGGCCGCAGCCGGGTGGATCCGCGAATCCGTCCGTCAGGCGTGGGCGGACCCGGCCGCGAGCCGCGACTATGTGCTGGCGCACGCGCAGGAGATGGAGCCCGACGTGGTGGACCGGCACATCGGCCTCTACGTCAACGAGTTCACCGCAGACCTGGGGGACGCGGGGTTCGCCGCCGTGGAGGCACTGCTGGGCCGGGCCGCCGACGCCGGGCTGATCCCTCAGACCTCCAGCTCGCGCGCGACCGCGTGGACCAGCTGAGCGACCTTCTGCGCAGTCTTCTTGTCCGGGAAGCGGCCACGCCGCAGATCCGGCTGGATCTTCGCCTCGAGCACCTTGATCATGTCCTCGACCAGGCCGTGCAGCTCCTCGGCCGGCCGGCGCCGCAGTTCCGCCATCGACGGCGGGGCGTCCAGCAGCTTGACCCCCATCGCCTGCGCACCCCCGGCGGCTGTCCACCACGCTGAAGTCGACCCGCTGACCACCCTTGAGGTCGGTGACACCCGCCGGTAGCGCGCCCTTGGGCAGGAACACGTCGCCACCCTCGTCACTGGTGACGAACCCGTATCCCTTGGCCGCGTCATACCACTTCACTCGACCCGTCGGCACCTGAGAACCCCTGCTTCACTCGAAGACGTCTACTGCTCCAAGGCTAGTCGGACGATCCGGTCCAGCGCCGCTGGGAATCCGGTGAGGTCATCGAGCACCAGGTGTGCTCCGGCCGCCCGCAGCTCATCGGCGGAACACGGGCCGGTGGCCACGCCGACCCCCGGAATCCCCGCCGCCCGCGCCGCCGCCATGTCCGCCACGTGGTCGCCCACGTACAGTGTCGCGCCGTGCGCCCGGAGGGCGGTCGCCTTCTCCTCCGCGAACAGGTCACCGACCAGCTCGTCGACCGCCATCCCGAGGTGGTCCAGGTGCAGCCGGGCCAGCCTGCCGATCTTCGAGGTGACCACGAGCACCCGACCGTTCCGGGCGTGCACCGCGTCGATGGCGGCGATCGCGCCGGGCAGCGGGACGGTCGGCGTAATCGCGTACGCCGGGTAGAGCTCGCGGTACGCCAACACGGCCGCCTCGACCTGGTCCGCGGGGAACCAGCGGGCGATCTCGGTACGCAACGGCGGCCCCAGCCGGGACACCGCCGCCTCCGCGTCCACGTGCACGCCGGTCCGCGCGGTGAGCGCCCGGTAGGCGGCCGCGATGCCGGGCCGCGAGTCGACCAGGGTCATGTCGAGGTCGAAACCGACCGTCAGTGGGGGCATGTCGCGAACGTACCCGCCCAACATCGCCCGAGCCGGACGTCCGAGGGGCGGGACGGCCCCGCTCCGGGCTAGCGTGGAACGACGATGACCACCTCACTCGCCGACCACCTGCGGTCCCTGCCCGACGAGTCGCTCGCCGCGCTCCTCCAACTGCGGCCCGACCTCGTCGTGCCGGTACCGGCCGACATCTCCGCGCTCGCCATCCGGGCCCAGTCCCGGGTGTCCGTCGCCCGGGCACTGGACGGGCTGGACCAGTTCACCCTCCAGATCCTGGACGCGGCCCGGCTGACCCGGCTCCCGGACGCCGGCACCACCTCCACCGAGGCGATCCTCGCCATGGCCACCGCGGGACCGAACCCGCCAGCCCCGACCGCCGTCCGGACGGCGGTGAACCGGCTGCGCGCGCTCTTCCTGCTGTACGGCCCGGAGAGCGACCTGCACGTGGCGGCGAGCGTCGACGAGGTGTCCCCGTACCCGGCAGGGCTGGGCCGGCCGGCGGCGGAGCTGGACCTGCGCACGGCCGCGCTCTGCGCGGACCCGGCGAAGCTGCGACGCACGCTGCTGGCCGCGCCGCCCTCGGCCCGGGCGATCCTGGACCGGCTCGCCGCCGGGCCCCCGGTGGGCAGCGT
>JAEVHO010000586.1 GCA_016802835.1 Micromonospora sp. ATA32
CGGCGGGGACGGAGGCCGGACGACCTGCGGCGGCGGTCACGCCACCCGGGTGAGTCCGGCCGGGGCGGCGTACGATCGGATCTGGACCACATCGGGAATCACTGGACGGCGCGCGGCGTTGGCCAGTGCGTCCGGACCCATACCGCGCAGGGAGACTTCCACGTGACCACGCCAGCGCAGACCGAGTCGACCGAGGCCCAGGCCCCTACTTCCGTCGTCCTCACCGACGTCGCGGCGCAGAAGGTCAAGGCCCTGATCGAGCAGGAGGGCCGCGACGACCTCCGGCTCCGGGTCGCGGTGCAGCCGGGCGGCTGCTCCGGCCTGCGGTACCAGCTGTTCTTCGACGAGCGCTCGCTCGACGGTGACGTCGTCACCGACTACGACGGCGTCGAGGTCGTCGTCGACCGGATGAGCGCCCCGTACCTGTCCGGCGCGAAGATCGACTTCGCCGACCGGATCGACGCCCAGGGCTTCACCATCGACAACCCCAACGCGGGCAGCTCCTGCGCCTGCGGCGACTCGTTCAGCTGAGTCGACCCTTCCGTCACCACACAGCGGGGCCGCCCTCCGGGGCGCCCCGCTGTCGTTCGTCCGGTGTCCGTACGGCGACGACCGGACGACCGGAAGTTGACCTGTTGTCGACCGACCGCGACCGTCGTCCGACCCGTACCGGTAGGCTGGCCGGCGCCGTGCTTCCGACCGCGAGGGTTGACATGAAGATCGCCGTGACCGGCTCGATCGCGACCGACCACCTGATGAGCTTCCCGGGCCGGTTCGCCGACCAGCTCATCGCCGACCAGCTGCACAACGTGTCGCTCTCGTTCCTCGTCGACGAGTTGGTCCTGCGCCGCGGCGGGACGGCCGCGAACATCGCCTTCGGGATGGCCCAGCTCGGGCTCAGCCCGGTGCTGCTCGGCGCGGTGGGCGCGGACTTCGCCGACTACCGCTCCTGGCTGGAGCGGCACGGCGTCGACTGCGACTCGGTGCACGTCAGCGAGGTGGCGCACACCGCCCGCTTCGTCTGCACCACCGACACCGACATGTGCCAGATCGCCTCGTTCTACGCCGGCGCGATGAGCGAGGCCCGCAACATCGAGCTGGCCCCGGTCGCGCAGCGCCTCGGCGGGCTGGACCTGGTGCTGGTCAGCGCCAACGACCCGGCGGCGATGATCCGGCACTCCGCGGAGTGCCGGGAGCGCGGCTACGCGTTCGCCGCCGACCCGTCGCAGCAGCTCGCCCGGATGGACGGCGCCGACGTGACCGGCCTGATCGACGGCGCCGAGTACCTGATGACCAACGACTACGAGAAGTCGCTGCTGCAGAGCAAGGCCGGGCTCACCGACGAGCAGTTGCTGGACCGGGTCAAGGTGCGGGTCACCACGCTCGGCAAGCGCGGCGTCGAGATCGCGGGCCGGGGCTTCGCGACGATCCGGGTGCCGATCGCCCGGGAGATCGAGGCGATCGACCCGACCGGCGTGGGGGACGGCTTCCGCGCCGGCTTCTTCACCGCGCTGAACTGGGGTCTGGGGCTGGAGCGGTCCGCACAGGTCGGCTGCCTGCTCGCCACCCTGGTGCTGGAGAACTTCGGCGGCCAGGAGTACGAGGTCCGCCGCGACCTGTTCGTGAAGCGGCTGGCCGAGTCGTACGGCGACATCGCCGCCGAGGACGTCCGGCCGCACCTGCAGCCATGAGTGCCGCACCCGTCGCCGGCGGCCAGGTGCTGGTCGCGTTCGCCGGACTGCCCGGCGTGGGCAAGAGCGTGCTCGCGACGCGGGTCGGGGCGGCACTGCGCGCGCCGGTCCTGCCGGTGGTGCGCGTCGAGCGCGCGCTGGCCCGCTACGGCCTGGTCGGCGACGTGCCGGGGATGGCCGCGTATGGGGCGGTCGCTGGCCTCGCCGAGGTGCAGCTCGGCCTCGGGCTGAGCGTGGTGGTCGACGCGGTCAACCCGGTGGCCAGCGCCCGCGGGCTCTGGCACGACCTCGCCGAGCGGGCGGGCGTGCCGCTGCGGATGATCGAGGTGCACTGCGGGGACGAGGCGGAGCACCGCCGCCGGGTCGAGGCGCGGCTGCCCGCCGAGCCCGACCCGCTGCTGCCCACCTGGGAGCAGACCCTGGTCCGGCGGGCCGAGTACGAACCGTTCATCGGCCCCCGCCTGGTGGTGGACACCGCAGTCGACATCGACCCCCTCCCCGGGATCCTCGCCTACCTCCGCTGACCCGCAACCCCGCCGCGGGGGGTCAGTGGGTACGGCGGACGTCGTAGCCGGGGGTGTCGGGGTCGGGGGACCGGCCGAGGAACTCGTGGCCGCGCATCCGGCACCAGGCCGGGATGTCGACCGCCGCCGCCGGGTCGTCGGCGAGCACCCGGACCACCGCGCCGATCGGCAGCTCCGGCAGCCGTCGGGCGACCGCGATCACCGGCAGCGGGCAGCGCTGGCCGAGACAGTCGAGAAGGTCGTCCGGCGTCGTCACAGCCCCACCACTCCGGCCTCGGCCCGCAGCTCGGCCACGATCTCCGGCAGCTCGGTGAGGAACCGCTCGACGTCCGCCTCCGACGTCTCCCGGTGCAGCGACACCCGGACGTTGCCCTGCGAGAGCACACCCATCGCCTCCAGCACGTGCGACGGGCGCAGGGTCGAGGAGGTGCAGGACGAACCGGAGGAGACGGCGAAGCCGCGCCGGTCCAGCGCGTGCAGCAGCGTCTCGCCGTCCAGGTAGAGACAGGAGAAGGTGACCAGGTGGGGGAGCCGGTCGGTGGGATCGCCGACCACCTCCACGTCCGGCACCTCGGCCGCCACCCGGGCCCGGATCCGGTCCACCAGCGGCGCCAGCCGGGCCGCCTCGGCCGCGGCGTCCGCCGCCGCCGCACGCAGGCTCGCCGCCGCG
>JAEVHO010000587.1 GCA_016802835.1 Micromonospora sp. ATA32
AGCATCAACCGACACCGCCCGACCACGCCCACCACTGGAGCACCTGGCGCCGCCGCCACCAAGCCCGCTCACGCTGGTTCCACCAACGCACCCGACTCAACCGCGCATACGCCCTGGTCAACTAGCCAATGGCGGCTGCCGTACTAGATCCGAGATTAGACGATCGAGGACATCTGCATCGAGGCATCCGTTGCGGACTGCTTCCAAGTAAGCACCCAACGAGGCATTGAGCTTCTCGACACACTTCGGCATCTCAGGCTCGGTACCCTGCTTCCTCTTCCCCGCGACCAAAAAGGCTACGCATCCCGCGGTTGCCACTACTGCTACTGCACCCAGTCCGATAGCGATGGACTTGGGGTTCGTCAATGCCTTCGCGATACTCCTCAGGGCGCCTTCCTGCGTGTCCACCGGACGTGGCACTTCTGGCAAATGTTTGACAATACGTCCCGCGAGGTCACGAACCACACTTCCGTCTCATGAGCCCGGTTGCTGTCAGCGTTGCTGTCAATGGCCGGAAATCCGATCTTCCGACCGGCGTTGTTGCTGGTGGTGATGGGTGGGCGCGGCAGGTTTCGAACCTGCGACCCCTCGCTTGTAAGGCGAGTGCTCTCCCACTGAGCTACGCGCCCGGAACGCCCGTACGGCGGGCCGGAGGCTGGCAAGCTTACCTGCCGGCCACCGGCCCGGTCGAACGGTCTGCCCGGTGGATGATCAGGCGGCGGCGGTCTCCGCGAGGGCCTTGCGCCAGCCCTCCTGGTCGCGCGCCTCACCCGGCATGTTCATCTCGGCGAACCGGACCACGCCGGCCTTGTCGATCACGAAGGTGCCCCGGTTGGCGATGCCGGCGACGTCGTTGAAGACGCCGTACGCCTGGGCCACCGCGCCGTGCGGCCAGAAGTCGGCCAGCAGCGGGAACTGGTAGCCCTCCTTCTCGGCCCAGATCTTGTGGCTGTAGACCGAGTCGACGCTGACGGTCAGCACCTGGACGTCGTCGTTCACGTACTCGTTGAGGTTGTCCCGCACCTCGCAGAGCTCACCCTGGCAGATGCCGGTGAAGGCGAGTGGGTAGAAGACCAGCAGCACGGTGCGCTTGCCCCGGAAGTCCGAGAGGCGGACCTCCTGGTTGTTCTGGTCCTTGAGCACGAAGTCCGGCGCGTCGGCGCCAACCTCGATCGGCATGCAAGCTCCTTGGGTAGTCAGGGTGGGACCAGCCTGCCACACCCGGCGGCGGGCGCCGCCGGACGGCAGTCGGCCGCCGGGCTACTTCTTGGCCTTGGCCCCGCGCCGCAGGACGAGGCGGATGCCGCTCCAGTCCCGGCCGGCGTTGACGGTCGAGGTCTGCTGCAGACCGGCGGTGGACGCGGCCTCCGCGATCTCGCTCGGCTCGACGTGCCCGTCGCGCCCGGCCTTGGGCGTCAGCAGCCACACGACGCCGTTGTCGGCCAGCGGGCCGAGGGCGTCGACGAGGAGCTCGAAGAGATCACCCTCGCCGTCGCGGAACCAGACCAGCACCGCGTCGACCACCTCGTCGGTGTCCTCGTCGACCAGATCTCCACAGCGGTCGGTCAGGCCGTCGCGGAGATCCTGGTCGACGTCATCGTCGTACCCCATCTCCATGACGACCATCCCCGGCTCGATCCCGAACCGGTCCGCCAGGCTGCGTACCCCGTCGGCGGCCTGACCAGCGGTCGCGCTCACTGTCGCGTGCCTCCTCATCTCATCCCTGCTCCCGGCATCGCGCCGACGCCGTTGGGCAAAGTCCACACACTCCTGCCGCCCGGCGCAAGTGGCACACCGGGTGGAACGGAATTTACCGTGCCAGCAGCGTACGGGCACCCTGGGTAATGGCTTCCTCCGAGACCAGAACCTGACGCGCCGCCGGACCTAATGGTACAAACGAGTCAACTCCTGCCACGCGCCGCGCCGCTCCCACATATCCGCCATCGACCAGCGCGGCGATGATCCCCTCGCCGACCCCGCCGGACCGGCGTGTCTCGTCCACGACCAGCACCCGGCCGGTCGCCGACGCCTCCCGGATGATGTCGGCCACCGGCAGCGGGGCCAGCCAGCGCAGGTCCACCACCCGGGTGCCGATCCCCTCGTCGGCCAGGGTCGCGGCGGCCCGCAGCGACATCCGCACCCCGTTACCGAAGGTGATGATGGTGACGTCCTCGGCCGAGCCGACGCCGTACACCCGGGCCCGGCCGACCGGCACGTGCCCGCTGGCCCACGCCCCCGGCTCGGCGTAGCCGCCGAGCCACTCGTCGTCGCCGTCCGCGTAGAGATCACGGGTGTGGTAGAGCGCGATGGGCTCCAGGAAGACGCAGACGCTGCCGTCCACCGCCGCGCTGGCCAGGCAGGTGCGCAGCATCGGCGCGGCGTCGTCGGCCCGCGCCGGCACCGCGATCACCAGGCCGGGCACATCCCGGAGTACGGCCACCGAGTTGTCGTTGTGGAAGTGCCCGCCGAACCCCTCCTGGTACGCCAGCCCGGCGACCCGCACCACCATCGGATTGCGGAACGCTCCCTGCGAGAAGAACTGCATGGTGGCCGCCTCGCCGCGCAGTTGGTCCTCGGCGTTGTGCAGGTACGCCAGATACTGGATCTCCGGCACCGGCAGCATCCCGGCCAGCCCGGCGCCGAGCCCGAGCCCCAGCACCGACGTCTCGTCCAGCAGCGTGTCGAAGACCCGGGCCCCGCCGAAGCGGTCGCGCAGCCCCTTGGTGACCCCGTACACCCCGCCCTTGGCGGCCACGTCCTCGCCGAAGAGCACCAGCTGCGGGTGGTCGAGCATCCCGTCGGCGAGGGCGGCGTTGATGCTCTGCGCGAGGGTGAGCGCGCCGGCCAGCTCGGGCGGCTTGCCCCCGAAGGCCTCCGCCCGCG
>JAEVHO010000588.1 GCA_016802835.1 Micromonospora sp. ATA32
GCAGGGCTGGCAGCCGGCGCGGGTCGGCTGGTTCCTGGAAGCCGACCACGCGCTCACCGAGCAGGAGCTGGCGACGACCCAGGACCTGGCGGCCGGCGCGGCCTCACCGTCGAGTCCCGCCGCGAACAGGCGTCCCTGCGGGACCTTCGGACGGGGGCGACGATCGCCGGCGACCGCTGCCGGACCTCCGCTATTCCGGCGTGCCCAACTCGTTCATCACCACTGTGGCGTTGAATCGGCAGGGCTGGCAGCCGGCGCGGGTCGGCTGGTTCCTGGAAGCCGACCACGCGCTCACCGAGCAGGAGCTGGCGACGACCCAGGACCTGGCGGCCGGCGCCGGCCTCACCGTCGAGTCCCGCCGCGAACAGGCGTCCCTGCGGGACCTTCGGACGGGGGCGACGATCGCCGGCGCGCTGCTGGCCCTCGGCGTCCTGGCGACGACCGTCGGGCTGATCCGCGGCGAGGCGGCCTGCGACATCCGTACGCTCACCGCGGCCGGCGCGTCGAGGCGGGTCCGCCGCACGCTGACCGCCACCACGGCGGGGGCACTCGCCCTGCTCGGCGCCGTGCTCGGCCTGGCCGGCGCGTACCTCGCACTGATCAGCGTCCTGCACCGCGACCTTGACGCCCTCGGCACCGTGCCCGTCGCGCACCTGGCCGCGACGGCCGTCGGCTGCCGTTGCTGGCCACGGCCGCCCGGCTGGCTGCTCGCCGGCCGCCAGCCACGGTCGTTCGCCCGCCAGGGCCTGGACTAGCCCGAGGCCCGGCGAGGGCCCGGCCGGGAGATCCCGGCCGGGCCCCGGCCGCGGTGCCGTAGGGCACCGGTGGAGCCGGTCAGAGCGAGAGTTTCCAGCGGTCGAGGTGGCCGGCGTCGCCGACCGCCGCGTCCTGCACCCGCAGCTGCCAGGTGCCGTTGGCGACCTCGCCGGACAGGTCGACTGTTCACCCACTGCAACGCCGCGTACGGCGGGTTCAACGACATCCGTCAGCACAGCCCGGCGTTGCAGGACTTCCTGACCAGGCTGGCCTGGGCCACCGGCGCCGGTCGCAGCGCCGCCGACGTGACCACGCCGGGCACCTCGGCCTTCCTGGAACTGTCCTACGTCTACCCGAGGGACAACGCGGAGCAGGGTGCCGGGGCCGCGTACCCGAGCACGCCGGGGCACTTCGACGCGCCCTCCTGCGTCGACTGATTCCCGCAACGGCCCTGAGGCCCGGTTCCCGCTGGGAAGCCGGGCCTCAGGCCCGTCCCGGCGCGCGCAGCCGGGCGACCAGGTAACGGGACGCCGCCTCGAACCGCTCGTCCGACTCGCAGGGCCAGTGCCCCTGGATGGGCGGCGGGACGCTGTCGCTCTCCGGCGTCACCACGTCGTGCGGGTCCCGCAGCCGCCGGTCAACGGTCCCGGGCGGTCCGGCGGCGGGAGGCTCGTCATGCCGGTGGGCGGAGAAGACCCAGCCGCCGATCGGGTCGGTGTCCCGCCACAGGTTCACCCACCGCCAGCCGACCCGCTCGCCGACCTGCCGCAGCACGTTCTCGCCCAGGTACGCCGGGAAGAGTCGGGCGTAGAGGCGGTTCAGCGGCGATCCGTGGGTCAGCAGCGCGACCCGGTCGCTCACCGGCGGCGGCAGCTGAAGCACGGCCGCCGCCAGCAGCACAGAGCCGTGGCTGTGTCCGGTCAGCAGCACCCCGGCGTTGTGGCGGGCCAGGTAGCGGATCCGTTTCGCCAGCTCGGGCACGGCCCGCTCGGCATAGCAGGGTGGAGCGAACGGGTGGGCGGTGCGGGGCCAGAACGTGCCCAGGTCCCAGAGCACGCCGACGTAGCGGCGGAACTCCGCCGTCCGGTAGGCGAACAGGCCGCCCACCACCAGGGCGACGACGACCCCGACGATGAGGTAGCTGCCGACGGTGAGTCCGAAGCTGACGAACTCGCTGGGCACGCCGAACAGCCGCTCCGCGACCGGACTCGGTTCCAGACCGACCAGCCCCAGCGCGCTGGCGGCCAGCCCGAGCCCGGCCACGCAGGCGTACACGATCGCCAGCGGGCCGAGGCGTTCGGTGAACCGTGCCCGCGAGATGGCCTTGGCCACCCGGCGCATCCGGGACGCCGCCCTGCGGCGGCGCGGCCGGGAAATCCCGGGCGACGGTCGTCGCCGCGGCCCCGGAGCCGGCCCCGCCGGGACAGCAGGGTCAGCACGCCGCCGACGCCACCGCGGCCATCACCGCGAGGAAGAACCCGAAGATCGCCCACTTGTACGCCAGCGGCGGGCCGTCAGGTCGCCCGCCGCCCGGTGATGGCGCGCCGGTTCAGGAAGTACGCGGTGCGGTAGACCAGGTTGGCGGAGAACGCCACCCCCAGCCCCACCCCGACGGCCGCCATGAGCGGCGCGCCCATGTCGCGCAGCAGCGCCCGCTGCCGCCGGTCCCGGTCGCGCCGCGGCAGCACGAGCAACCCGAGGGCGGCGAGCAGGGCGGTCTGCGCCACGAACAGCCAGGCGATGGTGATCCCGTACCCGGGCAACTCGTCGGAGGCCTGCCACGGCCCCCTGTCCAGCGCCACGAACGGCAGGGTCACCGCCGTCAGCGCAACGGCGACGGCGCGCAGCCACCATGTCGCCCGGTCCAGCCAGCGGGCGTCGGCGCCCCGCTCGATCGCGCCGGGCGCGCAGAGCAGCCCCACGCAGGCGACCAGCACCGACCCGGTGACCACGAGCAGGCCGATCGTGACGCCGGTCGGGTCCGGCGCGGCCCGGGCGGCCAGCAGGGCGAGGTCCAGCGTCGCCAGCGCCGCGGCGACGTGCACGGCACGCAGCCGCCCGACCAGCGGCATCGCGTCCCACTGACCGACGGCGTCGAGCCGGTCCCGGC
>JAEVHO010000589.1 GCA_016802835.1 Micromonospora sp. ATA32
ACGGTGGGTGGCCCGCTGCGGGTGGGCAGGGCCACCCGGCCGGGGCGGCGGTAGCGGGTGCGCGGCGCGGTCGGCCGGGAGCGGTGCGCGCCCGCCCCCCGCCGAGCGCCGCCCCGCAACGGCGCGAGGGTGTCGTTGGTGAGGTGACCGGCCCAGACCAGGTCCCAGACGACGGCGGTCAGCGCGGCGTCGTCGGTCGAGCCGACCCGGTCGGCGAGCGACCGGAAGAACAGCGCCTGCCCGTCGGCGAGCGCGCCCAGCACCGCCTCGTGCAGCGGGGCCAGGGTCAGCGCGTCGTCCGGCGGCGGCAGCAGCAGTGGCGCGGCGTCCGCGTACGCCAGGGTGACCCAGCCGTCCCCGCCGGAGATCGCGCCCGAGCCGGCCCAGACCACCTCGCCGCTGGCGCAGAGTTCGTCGAGCTGGGCGGGGGAGTAGTCGGCGACCCGGCCCGGCAGCACCAGCCGCTCCAGCGCGGAGGCCGGCACCGAGGCACCCTGCAACTGCTCGATCGTCGCGGCCAGCGCCTCCACGCCCCGGGCCGACGAGCCGACCTGCTGCCAACGGGGCAGGAACGCGGCCAGCGTGCGCGGCGGCACCGGCTCGATCTCCCGGCGCAGCGCCGCGAGGGACCGGCGGCGCAGCAGTCGCAGCACCTCGGCGTCGCACCACTGGGTGCCGACGGTGTCCGGGGCGAACTCACCGGAGACCACCCGCCCGGTGGCGGCGAGCCGGCGCAGCACCTGCTCCACCACGAACACCCCGAGCCCGAACCGGGCGGCGCAGCTGGCCGCCGCGAACGGGCCGTGGGTGCGGGCGTACCGGGCGACCAGGTCGCCGAGCGGGTCGGCGACCGGTGTCAGGTAGGCCTCGGCGACGCCGACCGGCAGGGCCACGCCGAGCGCGTCGCGGAGCCGGGCCGCATCCTCGACGCCGACCCAGCGCTCCTCGCCGGCGATCCGGACCCGCAGCACCCGCCGGGCCGCCGCGAGCTCGGTCAGCCACTCCTCCGGCACCCCGCGCTCGGCCAGCTCGGCAAGGGTCACGGTCCGCCGAGACCCCGGAGCAGCTCGACCACGTCCTCCGCGTCGCGCGGGCGGCGCTGCTCGGTCAGCCAGCGCAGCTGCCGCTCGGTCTCGGCGAGCACCGCCGGGTCGAGCAGCTCGCGCAGGTCGACCCGGCCGAGCAGCTCGCCGAGCAGGGCCGAGTCCAGCGCGAGCGCGGCGGCCCGCCGCTCGGCCAGCGGGGCGTCGCCCTCGTAGAGGAAGGCGCCGACGTAACCGAAGAGCAGGGACCGGGCGAACGGGGACGGCTGGGACGACTCGACCTCGACCAGGCGTACCTTGCGGGCGGCCAGGTCACGCATCAGCTGGGTCAGGGCCGGCTGGTCGAAGACGTCCTGCAGGCACTCGCGGGCCGCCTCCAGGGTGACCGGGAAGTCGGCGTACTCGCGGGCGACGTCGAGCAGTTGGGCGGCGCGCTGTCGCTGCTGCCAGAGCGGCTGCCGGCGACGCGGGTCGCGGCGGGGCAGCAGCAGGGAGCGGGCCGCGCACTCGCGGAACCGGGAGGCGAAGAGGGCGGAGGTGCCGACCGACTCCTCGACCAGCTGGGCGATCTCGTCGGGCTCGAAGGCGACCAGGTCGGCGCCGGGAGGCTCCTCGGCGGTGTCCGGCAGCCGGATCACGATGCCGTCATCGGAGGGCATCAGCTGGGCGTCCACGCCGTAGCGTTCGGCGAGCCGGCGGCCGATGGCCAGCGCCCACGGGCCGTTGACCCGCGCCCCGAGCACGCAGTGCACGGCCAGCCGCCAGTCGCCCAGCTCGTCGCGGAACCGCTCGACCACCACCGTCCGGTCGTCCGGCAGGGACCGGGTGGCGGCCCGCTGCTCGCGCAGGTAGGCCATCAGGTTGCCGGCCGCCCAGTCGTCCAGCCCGCCGGCGCGCAGCGCCGCGACGGCGGTCTCGTCGTCCTGCCGCAGCAGGGCCCGGACCCGGGCGCCGATGGCCCGGCCGAGCTCGACCGGGCGGCCCAGCTGATCGCCCTTCCAGAACGGCATCCGGGCCGCCTGGCCGGGGGCCGGCGACACCAGCACCCGGTCCGGGGTGATCTCCTCGATGCGCCAGGAGGAGGAGCCGAGCAGGAAGACGTCGCCCACCCGGGACTCGTAGACCATCTCCTCGTCCAGCTCGCCGACCCGGGCGGCGCGTTCGGCCCCGGCCAGGAAGACGCCGAAGAGCCCGCGGTCGGGGATGGTGCCGCCGCTGGTCACCGCGAGCCGTTGCGCGCCCGGCCGGCCGGTCAGCAGGTCGGTGGCGCGGTCCCAGATCAGCCGGGGGCGCAGCTCGGCGAAGGCGGTCGACGGGTAGCGGCCGGAGAGCATGTCCAGCACGGCGTGCAGGGCGGAGTCGGGCAGCTCGGCGAAGGGTGCCGCCCGGCGGACCAGGACGGCCAGCTCGCCGACCCGCCACGGTTCCAGCGCGACCATCGCGACGACCTGCTGGGCGAGCACGTCGAGCGGATTGCGCGGATAGTGCAGCTCCTCGATGGCACCGTCGGTCATCCGTTGCGCGACCACGGTGCAGGAGAGCAGATCGCCCCGGTGCTTCGGGAAGACCACCCCACGGGAGACCGCGCCGACCTGGTGCCCGGCCCGGCCGACGCGTTGCAGTCCGGCGGCGACGCTGGGCGGCGCCTCGATCTGCACCACCAGGTCGACGGCGCCCATGTCGATGCCGAGCTCCAGGCTGGAGGTGGCCACCACGGCGGGCAGCTGGCCGGACTTGAGCGCCTCCTCGATGTGCCCGCGCTCCTCCCGGGAGACGCTGCCGTGGTGGGCTCGGGCGATCACCGGCGGC
>JAEVHO010000590.1 GCA_016802835.1 Micromonospora sp. ATA32
ATCGGAGCACCCGGACCCATCGGGGCACCCGGGCCGGGGCCGCCCTGGCCGCGCGGGCCGTCGTAACCGCCCCGGGGAGCGTCGTACCCGCCGGCGAAGGCGCCGGTGGGCTCGTCGTACCGGCCGTAGCGGTCGGCGGGCGGACCGGCCTGGGCCGGCATCGAGCGCGGCGGCTGCGGCTGCGGGACCGGGGAGAGGCCCCGGTCGTCCCGCATCGGCGGCATCATCCGGTCCGGCGGCCCGAGCCGGTCGGCCATCCGCGGGTCGCCTCCGCGCCCACCGGGGACGCCAGCGCGCTCCTCCAGCTCGGCCAGCTGACGCTCGACCCGGTCCAGGTGCAGGTCGACCTGCCACTCGTCGTAGCCGTTGAAGCGGACCCGGAAGACGACGTCGTGGACCTCCTGGGAGGCCACGGGCGCGCCGACCGGGCGGCCGTCGAGCGTCGCCTCCACCCGGTCCAGGAAGGCGTCCACCTCGTCGACCTTGTATCCCCGGCGGAGCGCCTTACGCCGGAAACGCTGACCCTGACTCGCCACTATGTCTCCTGGTCTCGTTCGCTACGCCCGGTCACGCCGATGCTTCGTGCGGCGCGTCGGTGTCCCTGTCCTCGGCGGCAGCGAGTTGTCCACACGCACCGTCGATCTCGCGTCCCCGGGTGTCCCGCACTGTGGTGGACACCCCTGCGTCGCGCAACCGCCGGACGAACTCCCGCTCGACCGGCTTCGGGCTGGCGTCCCAGCGGCTGCCCGGGGTCGGGTTGAGCGGGATGAGGTTCACGTGGGCCAGCTTGCCGGCCAACAGCCGCCCGAGCAGATCGGCTCTCCACGGCTGGTCGTTCACGTCCTTGATCATCGCGTACTCAATCGACACGCGACGCCCCGTCCGGGCCACGTATTCCCACGCTGCGTCCAGCACCTCGGCTACCTTCCAGCGCTGGTTCACCGGCACGAGTTCGTCGCGCAGCTCATCATCGGGCGCGTGCAACGACAGCGCAAGAGTCACTGAGAGGTCTTCGCTGGCCAGTCGGCGGATGGCCGGAACCAGGCCGACCGTGGAAACGGTGATGTGCCGCTGGGACAGGCCGAGCCCCTCCGGGGCCGGGTCGACCAGCCGGCGGATCGCCGCGATCACCCGCGAGTAGTTGGCCAGCGGTTCGCCCATCCCCATGAAGACGACGTGCGACAGCCGGGGCGGCGACCCGGCGACCGCGCCCGACGCGGCCACCCCGGCGAGGTAGACCGCCTGGTCGACGATCTCCGCGGTGGAGAGGTTGCGGGTCAGCCCCGCCTGGCCGGTGGCGCAGAACGGGCAGGCCATGCCGCAGCCGGCCTGGCTGGAGATGCAGACGGTGACCCGGTCCGGGTAACCCATCAGCACGCTCTCCACCAGCGAGCCGTCGTGCAGCCGCCAGAGCGCCTTACGGGTGGCACCGTCGTCGCAGGCCAGCTCCCGCACCGGGGTCAGCAGGTGCGGAAGGAGCTGGTCTGCCAGCCGGGCCCGGGTGGCGGCCGGCAGGTCGGTCATCTGCTCCGGATCGCGGACCAGCCGGCCGAAGTAGTGGTTCGACACCTGCTTGGCCCGGAACGCCGGCTCGCCCAGCTCGGTGACGAGGGCCTGCCGACCGGGCAGGTCCAGGTCGGCGAGGTGGCGGGGCGGCATGGAGGCCCGGCGTGCGGCGGGGGCTTCCGGGGCGACAGGGATCAGGGGCAGACTCGTCATGACCGGTCCAGTCTGACACGCCGGCAGCGGGACGCACCCGGCCGGAGGTGCCGAATCGACCCCCGCCTCCCGGACGACCCGCGTCCACCGACGTGATTCATGCCTCAGCTCGCCACCGGTACGAACACCGCCAGCAGGAGGTACGCCGTCGGCACCGCGAAGAGGATCGAGTCGAGCCGGTCCATCAGGCCGCCGTGCCCGGGTAGCAGGTTGCTCATGTCCTTCACCCCGAGGTCCCGCTTGATCATGGACTCGGCGAGATCGCCCAGCACCGCGGCGCAGGAGACGGCCACTCCGAACAGCGCACCCCACCAGGGCGCCACGTCGAACAACAGCCAGATCAGCAGGGCACTGCCGGCCGCCGCCGCCGTGACGGACCCGGCGAAGCCCTCCCAGGACTTCTTCGGGCTCACCGAGGGCGCCATCGGGTGCTTGCCCAACGACACCCCGGCGGCGTACCCACCGGTGTCGGAGAGCACCACCGCGACCAGGGTCACCAGCACCCTCAGGCGCCCGTCGCCGGGGGCCGCGGCCAGCAGCGCGGCAAAGCCGGCGAGGAACGGCACGTAGACGGCGATCAGGGTGGCCGCGGTCAGGTCCCGCTGGAAGCCGGCGGGGCCGTCGCCGAGCCGCCAGATCATGGTGCCCAGCACCGTCACCAGCAGGCCGAGGCTGAGCGCGTCCGGGCCGGCGAACCAGGCCAGCCCGACGGTGATCACGCCACCGGCGATCAGCGGCACCAGCGGGGGGTGCGCGCCGCTGCGGCGTACCGCCCGGGCCATCTCCCAGGTGCCGACGGCGACCGCGGCGGCCACCACGAGCAGGAACGCGGTGGGATACAGGAAGAGCGGGAGCAGGATGGCCGCGCCGAGGCCGACGCCGACCGCGATCGCGGCCGGCAGGTTGCGGCCGGCCCGACCGGTCACGGCCCTGCTGGGTCGCGGCCGGTCGGCGGCTGGCCCGTCGACGGCCCGGCTGGCGTCGCCCGGGTGGGCGCTCCGGCGTCCGGCTCCGGGCGACCGGGGTCGGGGGCGGACCGGGTCAGCTGGGGCGGGTCGGGTACTCGGTCGGGGTGACCGGGCACCCCGGGCCACGGGCCCGGCGGCCCGGGTTGCCCCCGGGCGCCGGGTTC
>JAEVHO010000591.1 GCA_016802835.1 Micromonospora sp. ATA32
CGGCGGAGCCCGCCACCCCCACCGTCTCCCGGCCACGCCGGCTGCTCGGCCTCGGCGGGCGGGTGCTGCACCGCACCGCCGCGCTTGTCGCGCTCGCCGCGATCAGGGAACTCGCGCCCCGGGCCGGCCTGGTCGACCGGGTCTTCCTGCCACCGCTGTCCGAGGTGCTGGCCGCCTGGTGGGAGCTGCTGCGCAGCGGGCAGCTCGCCGAGCACGTCGGGGCGAGCCTCACCCGGTCGCTCACCGGGCTGGGCCTGGCGGTGCTCACCGCCATCCCGCTCCGCCTGCTGATCGGCTGGTACCGGCCGCTGGCCGAGCTGCTCAGCCCGCTGCTGGAGGTGTTCCGCAACACCGCCGCGCTGGCCCTGCTGCCGGTCTTCGTGCTGATCCTCGGCCTCGGCGAGACCTCCAAGATCGCCCTGGTGCTCTACGCCTGCTCCTGGCCGATCCTGCTGAACACGATCGCCGGGGTGAAGGGGGTCGACCCGCTGCTGGTCCGCTCGGCCCGCTCGATGGGGCTCAACCACCTGCGGCTGTTCCAGAAGGTGATCCTGCCGGCCGCCGTGCCCACCATCTTCACCGGCGTACGGCTGGCCGGGGCGTACTCGATCCTGGTGCTCGTCGCCGCCGAGATGGTGGGGGCGAAGGCCGGGCTCGGCTACCTCGTCAACTACGCCCAGTACAACTTCGCCATCCCCGACATGTACTCCGGCATCATCACGATCTCCGGCATCGGCCTGGTCGTCAACCAGCTCCTCGTCGCCCTCGAACGCCGCTTCTCCACCTGGCGCGTCGACGTCTCCGCCTGATCGATGACATCGCCTGAGAGGATCCCCATGACCCGCACCCTGCACCTCAACGCGTTCCTGATGGGCGTCGGCCACCACGAGGCCGCCTGGCGGCACCCGCGCACCGACCCGCGCCGGGTCACCGACGTGCGGCACTTCCAGGAGCTTGCCCGGATCGCCGAGCGTGGCACCCTCGACTCGCTCTTCCTCGCCGACAGCCTGTCCGTCGGGCCGAACCCCCGGCACAACATCCAGGCGGTCTTCGAGCCGCTCACCCTGCTCGCCTCGCTGGCCGCCGTCACCGAGCACATCGGCCTGATCGCCACCGTCTCCACCACCTACCACGAGCCGTTCCACGTCGCCCGCACGTTCGCGTCGCTGGACCACCTCAGCGGCGGCCGGGCCGGCTGGAACATCGTCACCTCCGCCCAGGAGCGGGAGGCGTTGAACTTCAACCGGGACACCCACCCGGCGCACGCCGACCGCTACCGGCGGGCCGCCGAGTTCGTCGACGTGGCGATCAAGCTCTGGGACAGCTGGGAGGACGGCGCGCTGGTCTTCGACACCGCGGCCGGTGTCTTCGCCGACACCGACCGGGTGCACGAGGTCGCCCACCGGGGGCCGGAGTTCCAGGTCCGAGGACCGCTGAACGTCCCCCGACCGCCGCAGGGCCGGCCGCTGCTGGTCCAGGCCGGCTCGTCGGCGGACGGCATCGCCTTCGCCGCCCGGTACGCCGAGGCGGTCTTCACCGCCCAGCAGACCCTCCCCGACGGGCAGGCCTTCTACGCCGAACTGAAGCGTCAGGTGACCGCCGCCGGCCGGGACCCGGAGCAGGTGAAGATCCTGCCCGGCATCGCCCCGGTCATCGGCGGTACGGAGGAGCAGGCGCGGAAGCTCGCCGCCGAGCTGGAGGAGCTGATCGTCCCCGATTACGCCCTCGCCCAGCTCTCCGGCATGCTCGGCCTCGACCTGACCGGTCACCCGCTGGACGGTCCGGTGCCCGAGCTGCCCGCCGCCGACACCGTGCAGGCCCACCAGAGCCGCTACCAGCTCGTCGCCGACATCGTCCGCCGGGAGAACCCCACCATCCGGCAGCTGATCGGCCGGCTCGGCGGCGGCCGGGGCCACCGGGTGGTCGCCGGCACGCCCCAGCAGATCGCCGACCAGATCGAGCTCTGGTTCCGCCGGGGCGCCGCGGACGGCTTCAACGTGATGCCACCCCACCTGCCCGGCGGGCTGGCCGACTTCGTCGACCACGTGGTGCCGCTGCTGCGGGCCCGCGGGCTGTTCCGGCACGAGTACACCGGTCGTACGCTGCGCCAGCACTACGGGCTGCCGCGTCCGGCCAGCTCGTACGCCGCGCCGGCCCTGGTGACGGCGTGACCACCGTGGACCGGCCGGGGGCCGGCACCGTCGAGCTGCGCCCGGTCGACCGGGACCTGTTCCGCACCCTGCTGCGCCGGCAGGCCGCCACAGTCACCGTGGTCACCGCGCCCGGACAGTCGCCCGGCCGGGGCCGGCCGCCGCTGCCGCCGGCCGGGTTCACCGCCACCTCGTTCACCTCGGTGTCGCTGGACCCGCCGCTGGTCTCGTTCTGCCTCGGCAGGAGTTCATCGAGCTGGCCGACCGTGGAGCGCGCCGAACACCTGGCGGTGCACCTGCTCGCGGCCGGGCAGCACGAGGTGGCCCGGACGTTCGCCACCAGCGGGATCGACCGGTTCGCCCGGCACCAGGGCTGGTCCGAGGGCCCGTTCGGGGTACCGGTCGTCGACGGCGCGCTCGCCGTGCTGCTCAGCCGGGTGGTGCACCGGGTGACCGCCGGCGACCACAGCATCGTCATCGCCGAGCCGCTGGCGCTCGGCGCGGAGGACGACGGCGACCCGCTGGTGCATCACCGGGGCGGCTACACCACCACCTTCGGCCCCTGGGACATGTCCCGGTGACCGCACCGACCCGTACCCGGGGTGGGCGGCGGGACGACCGGGACCCCGCCGACCTGCTGGCCCTGGACCGGGCCGCCCAGGACCTGCTGTTCCG
>JAEVHO010000592.1 GCA_016802835.1 Micromonospora sp. ATA32
TGGTGATGTTCGCGCTGCCGCTGCTGGCCGCCGCCGCCCGCCCGCCGGGCTGGGCGACGAACCGCCTGCCGCGCTGGGCGACGAACCGCCTGCCGCGCTGGGCGACGAACCGCCTGCCGGCCGGCGTGGCACTGCTGGCGCTGCTGGCGGCGGTCTGCTGGTGGCAGCCCCCGGTGGTCGTCGCCGACCTGCGCAACACGAATGACCCGACCAGCGACCGGGCCTTCTTCGACCCGCTCCGCACCGAGGTGGAGCGGCGTGGGCTGACCGGTCGGGTGGAGGTCCCGCCGACCCGGAACTACTGGGAGTCGGCCCATCTCGGCGACGTCCCGCTGGCCAGAGGCTGGCTACGTCAGGCCGACATCCGGTACAACCCGCTCTTCTTCACCGACGTCCCGGGCACCACCGGCACCGGCGTGCCGCTTACCGCGGCGAGCTACCGGGCCTGGCTCGCCGACAACGCGGTGCAGTACGTCGCCGTACCCGAGACCGACCTGTCCTGGGTCGGCCGGGCCGAGACCGCGCTGATCGACGCCGGCCTGCCCTACCTCACCCCAGTCTGGTCGACGCCGCGGTGGCGGCTGTACGCGGTGGCGGATCCGACCCCGATCGTCGGCGCCCCGGCCACCCTGGTCGACCAGACGGCGGCGTCGCTGACGTTCACCGCGCCCCGGCCGGGGACGATCCTGGTCCGGGTACGCCCCAGCCGCTGGCTCACCGTCACCGGCGGTGCGGCCATCGCGCCGGCCGGATCGTGGAGCCGGGTCACCGTGCCCGCCGCCGGGACGTACCGGATCGCCAGCTGACCCCCGCCGTCGAACGGGACCGGCGGCGCCCCGGACCGACGGGTCAGCTTGGGTCGCCGCCCCGAGCCACCGGGGAGGGGCGGGCCCGGACGTGCAGCCGCTCCCCCTGCGGGCCGAACAGGCTGAGGATCTCCACCGGCGTGTCGTAGGGGTTGCCGAACCAGTGCGGGGTGCGGGTGTCGAACTCCGCGACCTCACCCTCGTCGAGGGTCAGGTCGTGCGGGCCGAGCAGCAGCCGCAGCCGCCCGGAGAGCACGTAGAGCCACTCGTACCCCTCGTGGACCTGCTGTGTCGGCTCCCCCGCCCGCGCCCGCGGGGGATAGATCATCTTGTACGCCTGCAGGCCGCCGGGACGCCGGGTCAGCGGGACGATGGTGACCCCGGCCCGGACCACCGGACGCGGATGGACCCGGGGATCCCCGGTCGCGGGCGCGCCCACCAGCTCGTCGAGCGGGACCTGGTGGAAGCGGGCCAGGGCCAGCAGCAGCTCCAGGGTCGGTCGTCGCCCACCGGACTCCAGGCGGGACAGCGTACTGACCGAGATGCCGGTGCCGGCGGAGAGCTGGGCCAGGGTCACCCCGCGCTGCTGGCGCAACGCCCGCAGGCGCGGTCCCACCGCCTGCAGCACGTCCTGCGGATCTGTCGCCCGGGCGACGCCGTCCTGGTCCACCACAGCCTCCCTTTGCCGTCTCGGCAACATTACTTGTCAGATCCGGCGCCGGTGCGGACGATTCGCCCTGGCAGGTCGTGCGGCACCAACCGACGGCTGGCCGAGGGCCGGCGAGGGGCCGGCCGAGGGCTCGGCGTGACGAGAGGAAGCACCATGCGGGACAGGAACGAGACGAGGCGACCGGGTGACCGGGTGGACCCGGGCTACGACGTGGTGATCGTCGGTGGGGGCGCGGCGGGGCTCAGCGGGGCGCTCACCCTGGGGCGGAGCCGCCGCAGCGTACTGGTGATCGACGGGGGCAGCCCGCGCAACGCGCCCGCCGACGGCGTGCACACCTACCTGACCAGCGAGGGCGTGCCGCCGGGCGAGCTGCTGGCCACCGGGCGCGCCGAGGTCGCCGGGTACGGCGTCCAGGTGGCGACGGCACGGTGGTCGCGCGCCGCCGCTGCGGACGGACAGCCCGCCGACGGCGCCCGGTTCGAGGTCGAACTGGCCGACGGCCGGCCGGTGCGGGCCCGGCGGCTGCTGGTCACCACGGGGCTGGTCGACGAGCTGCCGGAGCTGCCCGGCCTGGCGCAGCGGTGGGGCCGCGATGTGCTGCACTGCCCGTACTGCCACGGCTGGGAGGTGCGCGACCAGGCCATCGGCATCCTCGGCACCGGTCCGATGGCGGTGCAGCACGCGCTGATGTTCCGGCAGCTGAGCGACGACGTGGTGCTGTTCCGGCACACCCTGCCCGATCTCCCGGCGGAGCAGGCCGAGCAGTTGGCCGCCCGGGGCGTCGCCGTGGTCGCCGGGGAGGTGGCGGCGCTGGAGATCCACGACGACCGGCTCACCGGCGTACGGCTGCGCTCCGGTGAGGTCGTCGCCCGGCAGGCCGTCGCGGTGGCGCCCCGGTTCACCGCCCGCGCCGGGCTGCTCGGCGCGCTGGGGCTCGAGACGCGCGACTTCGAGATGGGGGGTCACGTCTTCGGCAGCCACGTTCCGGCCGACGCCACCGGGGCGACCTCGTTGCCCGGCGTGTGGGTGGCCGGCAACGTCGCCGACCCGCAGGCCACCGTCATCGGCGCCGCCGCCGCGGGCCTGAAGGCGGCCGCCGCCATCAACGCCGACCTGATCGCCGAGGAGACGGCCGCCGCCGTCGCTGCCCGGCGCGCCGACCGGGATGGGAGCATCGGCTGCGCTCCGGTGAGGTCGTCGCCCGGAGGCCGTCGCGGTGGCGCCCCGGTTCGCCGCCGCGCCGGTGCTCGCGCGCTGGGGCTCGAGACGCGCGACTTCGAGATGGGGGGTCACGTCTTCGGCAGCCACGTTCCGGCCGACGCCACCGGGGCGACCTCGTTGCCCGGCG
>JAEVHO010000593.1 GCA_016802835.1 Micromonospora sp. ATA32
CGTGGCCGGGGCGGGGCGGGGGCCGGGGGCCGGCCGCGGGCGCCGGCAGACGTGAGTGACGCTCGCAGCATTGTGAGCCGCCGGCCGGGCCCAGGGGGAGACCCGAGCCGGCCGCCGTCGCCTTTCTGTCAGGAACCCGACAGAAAATCAGCCCCGTACGGCGTCCATCGCCGCCGCGAGCCGCCGAACGCCCTCGTCGATCTTGTCGGCGGTGACCGCCGAGAAGGCCAGCCGGAGAGCGTGCTGCCCGCCGTCGAGCACGAAGTCGCTGCCCTTCACCACCGCGACGCCGCGCTCGGCCGCCGCCGGGGCGAGCCGGTCCACCAGCACGTCCTCGGGGAGCTCCACCCAGAGGAAGTAGCCGCCGTCGGGCTCGACGAAGCGGGCCTCGGGGATGTGCCGGCGCAGTGACTCGGCCAGCACGCCGGCCCGCTCACCGAGCGCCCGGCTCACGTTGGCGATCGAGCGGTCGATGTCCCCCGAGACGCAGAACTGGTGCACGATCGCCTGGGAGACCATGCCGGGCGAGATGTAGAGGCTGGTCGCCTTCTTCGCGATGTCGGCGATCAGGTCCGCCGAGCCGACCAGGTAGCCGACGCGTACGCCGGGGCAGACCGTCTTGGTGAAGCTGGAGGCGTGCACCACCACGCCCCGGGTGTCGAGCGCGAGCATCGACGGCAGCGGCTCGCCCCGGAACCGGATGTCGGCGTACGGGTCGTCCTCGAAGATCGTGAACTCGTACTCGGCGGCCAGGTCGAGCAGCTCCCGCCGCTTCTCCGGGGAGAGGGTCACCCCGGCCGGGTTCTGGTAGTTCGGGATGATGTGCGCGAGCCGGGGCCGCACCCCCGACTCCAGCAGCTTGCGCAGCTCGGCGGTGTCGAGACCGTCCGGCTGGACCGGCACCGCGTGCAGCTCGCTGCCCTGGCGCTGCAGGTTGAGCAGGGTGCGGTCGTACGTCGGCCGCTCCACCACCACCGCGTCGCCGGGGCGTACCAGGTGGTCGAAGAGGAACGCGTCAGCCTGCAGGGACCCGTTGGTGATCAGCACCTGGTCCGCCCCGACCCCGTGCTTCTCCGCGATCCACTTCCGCAACGGCGGGTAGCCGACGGAGGTGCCGTACGCCGTGACCCCGGCGGGGTCGGCGTCGAAGGCGCGGACGGCGGCGGCCTTGAGCCCCTCGACATCGACGATGTCCAGCGAGGGAGCTCCACGGGCGAACGAGATCAGCTGCTCGGCGGTCATGCGGACGAGCCTAGGGCCTGCCCCGGCCGCTCCGACCGACATACACGCGAAGTTCAGCATGCGGGCGGCCAACCTCCTCACCAGCGACGGAACAGATCCGAACCACTCTCGCGCCTGTCGGCTATCGGACCGGAGGCTGGTGCCGGAACAAGGGGCCACCGAAGGATTGCAGATCGTTGTTGACGCCGGACGAGGTGGTGAGGCACAGGTGGCCGAGGACGGATCCGGTCGACTCGACGACCAGGCTTTCGCGGAGTGGCTGGCCGAACGGGCGGGTGGCACGCTGACCGCGCTGCGCGCGTCCCGGGGGCACGCCGACCCGGCCGCGCTCAAGGACGCCGGCGACCGCGCCTCCCACGAGCTGATGCTCACCGCGCTGTCCCGGTGGCGCTCCGGGGACGCCGTGCTCTCCGAGGAGCAGACGGACGCCCGGCGGGCGTGGTCCGCCGGGGAGGGGCCGGCCCGGCTCGCCGCGGACCGGGTCTGGATCATCGACCCGCTCGACGGGACCCGCGAGTTCTCCGAGGCCGGCCGCACCGACTGGGCGGTGCACGTGGCCCTGTGGCAGCGTTCGGCCGGTCCCGAGGGCGCGCTCACCGCCGGCGCGGTGGCGCTGCCGGCACGGAGCACCCTGGACGGTGCGCCGCTGGTCCTCGGCACCCGGTCCACCGCCGCGCCGGCCACCGACGAGCCGCTGCGGATCGCGGTCAGCCGCAGCCGGCCACCCGCGTTCGTCGGCGAACTGGTGGAACAGGTCCGCGGCCGGAGCGTGCCGATGGGCTCGGCCGGCGTCAAGGTGTGCGCGGTGGTGACCGGCGAGGTCGACGCGTACGTCCACGCCGGCGGCCAGTACGAGTGGGACTCGGCCGCGCCGGTCGCCGTCGCGCTCGCCGCCGGGATGCACGCCTCCCGGATCGACGGCTCACCGCTGCGCTACAACCGGGCGGACCCACGTCTGCCGGACCTGCTGGTGTGCCGGCCCGAGATCGCCGACCGGCTGCTGGACGCCATCGCCCGCACCGACGTCGAGATGCCCGCTTCGAGCTCATCCGGTGGCGCCGGGCAGGCGTTTGGCTGAGTGTCGCTGTCCCCATTGCCCCCCTGACCGGGGGATAGTGTCGCCGAGGAGCAACTCAGACGCACCGGACAGCCGGGCATCTGCGCAGCCAGGGAGGGTCATGCCGGCCGACCGAGAGCTCAACCGCGGCCCCGCGCCGACGGAGCCGGGCGGGCCGTGGCCGGCCCCCCCAGCCACCGCGGGTCGACACCGCGCCGCACCTCGACACCGCCGTGCCGTGCCGCCGGACGCCCCCGGCCAGGATCGTGGTCGGCGAACCCGCCCGAGCAGCGGGGCGAGGCCGGACCCGGACTGGAATGGCGCCGGCCGGGCCGGGCCCGGATCAGTGGCCGCCGACTGGAGCCAGCCAGGAACCGTGGCCACCGGCCGTGCCCGACGCCGAGCCGGTGGCGGTCGGCGGCCAGCGGTGGTCGGACGACGTACCACCCGGCACCGTGCCGCCGTCCGCCTCGCCCGCCGGCTCCCGGCGACGGTGGCGGCTGGCGGTCGCCGCGGCGGTGGCCC
>JAEVHO010000594.1 GCA_016802835.1 Micromonospora sp. ATA32
CCCGGGCGGGCGGCCGGCACCGTGGGCTGCATGGCCCGCGCTGTCCCCGGCCCGCCCCGGCGCAGGCCGTCGAGCAGCCGTCGGACGTGGTGCTCGACCGGCGCGTTCCGCGGTGGCAGCTGGAAGTAGCGTTCGCAGACCTCGGTGGTCGGCACCCCCTCGGTGTGCAGCTGGGCGATCCGGTCCCTCGGCCAGCCGTGGAAGAGGTTCGACAGGGTGATCCCGCCCCCGGTCGAGCTGCTGAACGGCAGCGCGGCCACCACCAGCACCCGGGGATGTCCGTCGTCCCACATGTCCGTCACCTCCTGTGCCTGCCGGGAGTGTCGACCTCGTACCGGGCCAGGGTGCGCCGGTAGCCGTGCAGCGCGGCGGGCAGCACCGTCAGCCCGTACGCGAAGAACCCGATGAACGGCACCGCGGCGAGGCCGTACGCCTTGGCGCCGTACCACTTCGCCACCACCGAGACGCCGAGGTAGAGCACCAGGCCGACCAGCTGCGGGCGGAGCACGCCGGCCGCGTTCTGCACCATCAGGAAGGGGGAGAACGAAGCCAGCAGCACCCACCACAGGGCCAGTCCGGCCAGCAGCCAGCGGTCCCCGCCGAGCGGGATCGGCAGCCAGGCGGCGAAGACGCGCCCGCCGGCGAGCACCAGGAGGGCCGAGGGCAGCGCCGTGACGAGCAGGGAGATCGCGGTCATCCGGCGCACGGTGCGGCGGACCCAGGCCAGGTCGCCCCGGGCCAGGGCCTCGCCGTTGGCCGGCCACAGCGGCAGGTTCACCAGGTAGACGAGCACGCCGAGCTGCGACATCAGCTTCGCCGGCACGGCGTATTCGGTGACGCTCTGCACGCCGAGGGCGTGCGCGATGATCAGGTTGTCGGCGTTGTTCGCCAGCGACATCACGATGGTCAGCACGAAGAAGACGCCACTGAGCCGCAGCAGCGTCCAGGCGAGTCCCCGGTCCACCGCGTCCAGTCGCGGCCGCAGCTGCGGCATCCGGTGGCCGTACACCCAGAGGCTGTTCACCGCGTTCACCAGCGGCGGACCGACGGCGGTGGCGGCGACGACGGCCACCGGCGGCAGGTCGGCGTGCACCGCGAGCAGCACCAACGGCAGGGTCACCACGTTGCCGGCGCCCTGCCAGATGTAGCTCGCGCCGATCTGCTGGTACGCGTACTGGACCCGGTTGATCAGCGCCAGTGGGACGTTCACCACGAACGCGGTCAGCCAGATCAGCACCATCACCCGGGTCTCCGACGGGCTCGCGGTGTCCGCCACGTTGAAGACCGACGACCAGGGCACCAGCCCGACGCACAGCCAGAGCAGGGCGCACAGCGTCAGCGAGATCGCACCGAGCAGAGCGTAGGTGCTGGAGAGGTAGCGGCGGGCCCGATCGGTGTCGCCGCTGGCGTAGCAGGGGGCGAGCTTGGTCATCAGCCCGTTGCCCAGGCCGAGGTCGGCGAAGGCGGCCATGCCGGTGAGCGCGATCACCGCCATCCACAGGCCGTAGCGGTCCGGCCCGAGGTAGGACAGGGTGACCGGGATGAGCAGCAGCGGGACCAGCAGTCCCGCCGCGCGGCTCGCCGCAGCGGTGACGATCCCGGTGACCAGCCGCCGGCTGCGGGCTCGGGCGCCGCCCGGGGCGCCCTCAAGGGTGCTGTCCGCCTCCTGGACCCCGGAGGCGCCCAGCGGCCGGTCGTCGGCGACCGTTTCCGGCCGGGCCGCGGGCATACCGACGGTCAGCGGTCGGCGAGCACGCGGCCGGACATCCACGCCACCGTCGCCTCGAGACCGGCGCGCAGCGGGTACCGGCGCACCGATGGGAACAGCTCCCGCAGGCGCGAGCAGTCGGCCTGCGAGTCCCGCACGTCGCCCGGCCGGGGCGACCCGTGCACGACCTCCAGCCGACGGCCCAGCACGCCCTCCAGCTCGGCGATCAGGTCGAGCAGGGATACCCGCTCGCCGAACGCGAGGTTGACCGTGTCGGGCGCGCAGACCCGGCGCAGGATCGCGTCGACGATCACCGAGGTGACACTGCCGACGTAGGTGAAGTCGCGGGTCTGCGTACCGTCGCCGTGCACCTGCAACGGTCGCCCGTCCAGCGCGGCGGAGACGAAGCGCGGCACCACGGCGGCGTACGCGTGGTCGGCCGCCTGCCGGGGACCGTAGACGTTGAAGAACCGGAACGGCAGCACGGACAGGCCGTAGCAGGCCGCGTACGCGTTGGCGTAGGCCTCGGTGGCCAGCTTGGAGACGGCGTACGGGCTCAGCGGCATCGGCCGCAGCGTCTCCCGCCTGGGCAGCACCGGGTTGGCGCCGTAGACCGAGGACGAGGAGGCCAGGATGGTCTGCGGTACGCCGTGCCGGCGCACCGCCTCCAGCACGGTGAGCGTGCCGGTGGCGTTGGCGTGGTGGCTGCGCAGCGGGTCGTCGATGGACCGGGGCACCGAGCCGAGCGCGCCCAGGTGCACCACGGCGGCCGCGCCGGCGACCGCCTCGTCGATCAGGTCCGGGTCCAGGATGGTGCCGGTGACCAGCCGGGCGGGCAGGTCCACGAGGTTGTCCAGGGTGCCCGTGGAGAGGTCGTCGACCGCGACGATCTCGCTGATCCGGGGCTGCTCGGCGAGGGCGCGTACCAGGTTGGAGCCGATGAATCCGGCGCCGCCAGTGACCACGATCTTCAACGGTTCTCCTGTGGGTGGATCTGCGTCCGACGGCGGATCAAGTCGACCGCGACGATCTCGCTGATCCGGGGCTGCTCGGCGAGGGCGCGTACCAGGTTGGAGCCGATGAATCCGGCGCCGCCAGTGACCACGATCTTCAA
>JAEVHO010000595.1 GCA_016802835.1 Micromonospora sp. ATA32
CGGCCGCGCCCCGACGCCCGGCAGCGCGACCTCGCCCGGCGGGTCGACGCCGACGTCCGGTGGAACCGGCTCGGCACCCCGCACGCCCTGGGGCCGGCCCGGACGCCGCTCGCCACCGGGCTACCCGCCGACCCGGAGGCGGCGGCCCGGCGGTACCTCGCCGACAACCGGGATCTCTTCGGGCTGGACACCGAGGCGGTCACCGACCTGGACCGGCTGCTGGTCCGGTCGATCGGCGCCGGGGCGGTGGTCACCCTGCGGCAGCGCTTCGGCGACCTGCCCGCCGGGCACGACGGGCTGGTCACCGTGGCCGTCGCGGACGGCACGGTGCTCTCGGTCAGCTCCTCGCTCTCCCGGGACGGCTCGACGCCGGCGCCGGCCACGCTGACTCAGGAGCAGGCGTACGCCGCCGCGTTCGCCGATGCCCACCTGGACCCGGCCCGGATGGGCAGCCACACTGTCCGCGCGGTGGCCGTGCCCACCCCGCTCGAGGGCCCCCGGGCCGCGTACGAGGTGACGCTGATCGGCGCCGACAGCGCGGACCCGACAGCGTTCACCACGTACGTCGACGGCATCACCGGGACGGTGCTGGTACGCGAGGACCTGGTCGACTTCGACTCGGACAACCCGAGCTGGGCCGTCTTCCCGGCCACCCCGCCGGCCGACCTCGCCCCGGGCGCGGACCCGCGGGTGCGCTGGTGCGGCGCACCGGCCTCCGGCTGCCAGGCCGCCTTCCGCGACCCGGCGAGCGGCCAGCCGTGGGACGTCGACCTGGCCACCGGCACGCCCACCGGCACCTCCCGGGGCAACTCGGCCAACAACGTCCTCTCCTGGGGCGCCGGCACCCCGGTCGCGCCGGCCACCCTCAGCCCGGAACGGCGCTACCAGTACCCGTTCACCGACCAGTGGCACCAGGCGCGCTGCAACCCGGCGGTCTTCACCTCCGCCCAACGCAACGACGCGGACGCCGCGATCAGCAACCTCTTCGCCATGCACAACCGGATGCACGACTGGGCCTGGCACCTCGGCTTCACCGAGGCGACCTGGAACCTGCAGGCGGTCAACCTGACGCCGGCCGGGCGGGGCGGCGACGCCGAGCAGGGCCGGGCCCAGCAGGGTGCGCTCACCGGCAACCGGAACAACGCCAACCAGGGCACCCCCCGCGACGGCCTGCCGCCGAGCACCAACATGTACCTCTGGCAGCCGCAGGCCGGAGGGCCGTACCCGCCCTGTGTGGACGGCGACTACGACATGACGGTGATCGGGCACGAGTACACCCACGCCATCACCAACCGCATGATCGCCGGGCCGGACAGCGGCATCGGCGGTCTGCAGGGCGGCGCGATGGGTGAGTCGTGGAGCGACCTGCTCGCCGCCGAGTACCTCTTCCAGCACGGCCTGCGCGCCCCCGGCGAGACGCCCTTCGTCACCGGCGGCTACGTCACCGGCAACACGGTCAGCGGTATCCGCAACTACGACTTCAGCCGCAGCCCGCTCAACTACTCCGACGTCGGCTACAACACCGGCGGCCCGGCGGTGCACGCCGACGGGGAGATCTGGAGCGCGACCAACTACCGGATCCGTTCCGCCCTCGTGAAGCGGTACGGCGTGGGCACGCCGCAGCGCCAGCTCGACTGCGCCCAGGGGAAGGTGGCGGTGGAGAGCTGCCCGGGCAACCGGCGCTGGTCCCAGCTGGTCTTCGACTCGTTCCTGCTGCAGGCGGCCAGCCAGGTGAGCATGCTCGACATGCGGGACAACATGCTCACCGCGGACCTGCTGCGCTTCGGCGGGGCCAACCAGGAGCTGATCTGGGCCGAGTTTGCCCGCTCGGGGATGGGCCGGGACGCCGCCACCAACGGCGCGAGCGACACCGACCCGACGCCGAGTTTCGCCACCTCGGTGGGTGAGAACGCCACGCTGACCCTGCGCCCGAAGGGCGACAGCGGCGACGCGCCGATCCGGGTGTACGTCGGCGACTACGAGGCCCGGGCCGTGCCGGTCGCTGACACCGACCCGGCGACGGCGCTGCCGGACCGGATCGAGCTGGTGCCGGGCACCCACAACCTGCTCGCCGTGGCGCCCGGCTTCGGTCATCAGCGGCTCAGTGTGGTCGCCCGGGCCGGTCAGGAGGGCTACGTCGACCTGCGGCTGAGCCGGAACCTGGCCTCCACCGCCTCCGGCGCGACCGTCTCCGGCGACGGGGTCAACCTGGACCGGATCGCCGACGACACCGAGGCCACCAACTGGGCCTCGCTGGACGGGGTGGCCGGGCGGCAGGTCACCGTGACGCTGGCCGGCGACGCCCCGCAGGTGGTCAAGCGGGTGAACGTCAGCGCCATGCTGCGCCCGGCGATCAGCGGCGACGCCGACGCCGGTGGGCAGAACGCGCTCAGCGCGCTGCGGTCCTTCGCCGTGCTGGCCTGCAACGCGAAGACCACCGACTGCGCGGATCCGGCCCGCTGGGATCGGATCTTCACCAGCGCGGACGACGCGTTCCCGGGTGCCGCGTACCGGGCGTACACCCGGGACATCAACCTGCGGTCGTTCCCGGTCCCGACCACCCTCGCCACCCACCTGCGCCTCGAGGTGCTGGACAGTCAGTGCACCGGCGGCCCGGCGTACGCCGGTGAACAGGACGACGACCCGGCGACCAGCACCGACTGCGCGACCGCCAGCCCGGCCCGGGACCAGGTCCGGATCGCCGAGTTCCAGGCGTCGGCCGAAGATCACTTTGGCGTGTGTGGAGTGCAAGGAGCGCAACTACATCACGCGCAAGAACCGTCGTAACGACCCGGACCGCATCGAGCTGAAGAA
>JAEVHO010000596.1 GCA_016802835.1 Micromonospora sp. ATA32
GGCATGGCGACGACCGAATTCGGGCAGGCGATGCGCCGCTGGCGCGACCGGGTCTCGCCCGAGGCAGCCGGGCTACCCGCTGGCGGGCAGCGGCGCGCGGCCGGACTGCGCCGTGAGGAGCTGGCCCTGCTGGCCGGGATCTCTGTTGACTACGTCACCCGCCTCGAACAGGGCCGCGCGTCCAATCCGTCGGCGCAGGTCGTCGAGGCCCTGGCCAGGGCCCTGCGGCTGTCGGGAACCGAGCGCGCACACCTGTTCCGGCTGGCCGGGCTGGCGCCGCCGGGCCCGGCAACGGTACCCGCGTACATCACCCCGAGCGTCCAGCGGCTGCTGGACAGACTGACCGGGACACCCGTCGCGGTCTACGACGCGTCCTGGACGCTGCTCATGGCCAATCCGCCGTATGCGGCATTGATGGGCGATCCGTCCGGATGGCGTGGCAACCAGCGCAACGCCGTATGGCGACATTTTCTCGGCCCGGGCACCCGGGCCCGGCACACCCCGGACGTCCCTGCGCGCATTCGAGGCTGCGCTCGTCGCCGACCTGCGCGCGGCCGCCGGCCAGTATCCGGCCGACGAACGGCTACGGCGGCTGGTCGCGGAATTGCGCGCGAACAGTGACCGGTTCGCCGAGCTGTGGGATTCCGGCACCGTCGGCCACCACGAGGCCGCGCGCAAGACCATCGATCATCCGCACGTGGGCCCCCTGACGCTGGACTGCGACGTGCTCACCGTGGCGGGCAGCGACCTGCGCATCATGATCTACACGGCCGAGCCGGGCACCGAGGACGCCGAACGCCTCGCCCTGCTCACGATCCTCGGCACCCAGGCACTCGTCGGGTGGCCGTCCCACTCGGCAGCGCGGTTGCCGCGCCCTGCTGTCACTCCGTGGGATGAATGACGGTCTGCAGGCAGTCAGCGTGCCGGCGATCCAGAGGCATGCGTGGTCAGACCGCAACGCCCTGTCATGCCGCCGACCGGGCGTCACGGTGCGGTCACCAGCGGTCGGTAAGTGAACACCTGCTCCGGCCGACGATTGTGCGCCGGAGGCGCTACGACCAAGGTGGGCTGTATCGGCCCACGTAGTCGCGAGCACGTTGGAGCGGGTCATGCCAATACTGGCTCGGCATGCGGTGGTGGTGCTTCTCGCAGAACTCAGCGAGACTGTCTATGATCTTGACGCGCTCTAGCGGGTGGCCTTCGAAGGCTGAGTTGATCACCAGCAATTGCGGCTCGGGATTCCAGCCCGAGTGGTCGAACGCCCAGCCATCCCAGATCGCGTAGGTGTGGAAGACCTGCCGCTTGCCCGCGAAGCGCACCGCCGCTATCTCGATCGACCGGTCTGGGTAGGAATCTCGGCAAACCCAGGCGAGGATGTGACACGCTCCGGCAGCGAAGAAGGCCTGGTCCGTCCGTTCCCATGCGACGCGCTGGTCTGATCGCTCGATCGCCGTCCGACGAAACGCTCCCGCTGCTTTGGTCGCCACAGCCCGGACGTTAGTGGATGGCCCGGTATCCGCTCATGCCCCTCCGCGGGTACTGGCGTTGACTGTGGCCGGTAACGCACCGTGAGGTATGACCATCTCTCCTGCTTCCGGTCCCGGCGTCGTCTCTCCCGATCGCGTCGTGCTGCGTGCGGCGGTGTCTGCCTACCTCGGTCGGTACCGGGGTGCCTCGCGGCTGCACACCGAGTCCGACCTGCGGATTTTTCTGACCTGGTGCACTAACCAGGATCTGGATCCGTTGTCGGCCGCACGCGCGGACATCGAACGGTACGTGCGCTGGCTTCAAGATGTACGCCGCTTCCAGCCCTCAACCGTCTCCCGCCGCCTGTCGGTGGTGGTCGGCTTCTACCGCGTTTGCGTCATCGACGCCATCCTGGCGCACTCACCGGCCGACTACGTGCGCCGTCCGGTGGTGCCCCCCGAATCACCCACTCTCGGGCTGGGCCATCTGCAGTTCGAGGCCCTGATCACCGCCGCCAGGCTGTCGGCCAACCCGAACGACTTCGCGCTGATCGCCATGCTCGGCCTGCTCGGGTTGCGCATCTTCGAAGCCTGCGGCGCGAACATCGGCGACCTCGGCGAGGAACACGGCCACCGCGTTCTGCGGGTGCGCGGCAAGGGCGGCAAGGTGGTCCTGATCCCGCTGCCGCCTGCGGTGGCCCGGGCCCTCGACCGGGCGGTCGACGGCCGTGATGGCGGTCCAATTCTGCGTAACACCTTTGGTGCGCGGATGGACCGACACGCGGCGACTCGCCGGCTCAAGCATCTCGCGGCCGCCGCCGGGATCCGGATGCCGAGGATGCACCCGCATATGCTGCGTCACACGTTCGTCACCACCATGCTCGACGCCGGCGTGAGCTTGCGGGATGTGCAGATCGCCGCCCGCCACGCCGATCCCCGTACGACCATGCGCTATGACCGTGCCCGCAAGAACCTTGACCGGCACCCCAACTACATCCTCGCCGCGTACATGGCCTCGGGAACGTAGCGGCGGCGGCAAGCGACTCTGCCGAGTACAGGATGTGTGAGGGGATCCCGGGGATCCCGGGGATCCCGGGCCAGGGCGCACGACGCCCGAAGGCCCGCTCTGGTGCTCGAACGACGCTACGGTTGGAGATGGGGCCCGTCCCCTTAGCCTCGATCCGTGGACGTGGCTTCGAGCTGATCTCGTGATCCACTGAGTCGATCTTGTTCGGCTGGGGCGCGGCTGGTCCGCTGGTCTGCCCAGCGTGCTCGGTTCCTGGTCGTCGGGTGAGCGCGGATGCGGGTGCTGGTGGTGTTGCGTGCGTGCGTGGGGTGGTG
>JAEVHO010000597.1 GCA_016802835.1 Micromonospora sp. ATA32
GCACCACCTCCAGCAGCCCCCAGGCGGAGACCCAGCACACGGGTGCCCCATGCTCGGGCCGTCGGCGGCCACGGGCAGCCGGGCGCCGGCGCCGGAGCCGGTCAGCCAGGCGCCCGGGCAGCCACCTCGGTGCGCGCCGTCACCACGATGCCGTGTCCGTTGAGCCGGGCGACCAGGTCCCCGTCCAGCCGTCCCGGTAGGTCGACCAGCCAGCTGGTGTCCGGTGCCGGATCGGACGGTGACCAGGCCGCCGGGTGCAGCGCGACCACCGGCCCCAGGTCGTCCGGGAACTCGGCCACACCGACCACCGTGTACGGGCCGGAGCCGTCGGCCGTGGTCACCGGGTCGCCGAGCCGGGCGCCGAGGCGGCGCAGCACCGTCGGGCTGACCACGATCTCGGTGGGCGCGGTGGCCGGCCGGCCGGCCCGGAACCGGACCAGGGCGCGGGCGAGCGGATCGGTGAGGTCCAGGACCCGGCCGGAGAAGCTCACGTCCCGGTCGCCGATCCGCACCTCGAACGGCGCCCACCAGCGCACCCGCGTCACCCGGCTGCCCGCCGGCAGCAGCGCGGTCACCTGGTCGGCGGCGACGGGCGCGGTACGCGACCCGCTGCCCTCCTCGACCGGGGCCCAGCTCTCGCCCCAGCCGTCCTGCGCGACCGGGCCGTCGGTCAGCCAGAGCAGCTCGGGCGTCGGCCCCGCCGAGCCGGCGGTCGATCCGCTCCGCCCGGGTCAGCTCCGACATGTCGTAGCTGACCGCGGTGAAGGTCAGCGCCAGCACCGGCAGGACGATCATCGCCAGCACCAGGGCGGTACGCCCGCGGGCCCGGAGCGCTCCCGGCGGGCGATGCGCAGCGCGGTCCGCCACGAGCCGACCGTCCCCGCGATCCGCCGGCGGCTCACCGCTCGCTGCCGGTCAGCAGCTGCTCGACGCAGCCCAGTGGAGCGGTCGAGTCCACCATGATCCCGTCGCGCAGGAAGACCACCCGGTCGGCCCAGCCGGCGTGCCGCGCCTCGTGGGTGACCAGGACGCCCGCCGCGCCCGCGTCCACCCGGCGGCGGAGCAGCTGCAACACCGCCTCGCCGGTCTGCGAGTCCAGCGCTCCGGTGGGTTCGTCGGCCAGCACCAGCCGCCGCTCGCCGACCAGTGCCCGGGCGATCGCCACCCGTTGCTGCTGGCCGCCGGACATCTGGTCGGGGAAGCGGTCGCCCAGCTCCGTCAGGCCCA
The DNA here is from genome assembly GCA_016802835.1 of Micromonospora sp. ATA32. Classification (GTDB taxonomy): domain Bacteria; phylum Actinomycetota; class Actinomycetes; order Mycobacteriales; family Micromonosporaceae; genus Micromonospora. The sequence continues at coordinate 1,228 of JAEVHO010000597.1, forward strand.
CCTCGTCGAGCGCGGCGATGGCGAGCCGGCGGGCCTGGCGTACGCCGGCGCCGTCCAGTTCGAGGGGGAGCGCGACGTTCTCCGCCGCGGTGAGACTGCCGAGTAGGTTGAGGTCCTGGAAGATGTAGCCGATCCGGCGCCGCCGGAGCCCGGCGAGCCGGCGGCGGTCCAGCGTGCCCAGCGGCTGGCCCTCGACGCGTACCTCGCCGGCCGTCGGGCAGTCCAACCCGCCGGCGAGGGCCAGCAGGCTCGACTTCCCGGAGCCGGAGGGGCCCATCACCGCGACCAGTTCGCCGGGCCGGACGGCGAGGCTCACGCCGCGTAGCGCGTGCACGGCGGCCGGGCCCTCGCCGTGGGTCCGGTGCACGTCCCGCAGGTCCAGCACCGCGTCGTCCGGTCCGCTCACCGGACGGTCCCCGCTTCCGACCGGCGGGCATGCCGGACCGGCCCACTCCTCGCGTTCACCGCCGCGCCTCCTCGTCGCCCCGGTCCACCGCCCCGGCGGCCGGGCCGTGACCCCGGGCCGGTCGGCGCTGCCGGCCGGTACCGGACCAGGCTCGTCTCGCAGTGGTCCAGCCAGCGGATCTCCGCCTCGGCCTGGAACACCATCGCGTCCAACACCAGCCGCCAGGGCAGGTCCTCCGGCCGGTCGCTGGCGTACTTCAACCGGGTCAACTCCTGCAACGTCCGCATGGTGGCGCTGCGCTGGGTCTGCACCACCGACCGCACGTCCACGCCGGGCGTGGTGAGCGCCAGGGCGAGCTTGATCGCCAGCTCGTCGCGGGGGGCGGTCGGACCGGCTGATCGGGGTGACGAACCAGAGCGCCAGGTCCGCCCGCCCGGCGTCGGTGATCTCGTACGGCCGCTGTCCGCCCTCGCTCTCCGGCAGCGGCCGGACCAGCCCGTCCCGTTCCAGCCGGGAGAGCGTGGTGTAGACCTGCCCGATGTTCAGCGGCCAGGTCGAGCCGGTCGACTCCTCGAACGCGGCGCGCAACTGGTAGCCGTACATCTGGCCGCGTTCCAGCAGGGCGAGCAGCCCGTGACGGATGGACATGGCTCCGGAGTATGCATACCTGGTATGCGCCCCGCAACCGGAGCGCGGCCGGCCGCCTCGGCCGGGTGCCCGGAATGTTCAGCCGGGGCCGGTCCGCCGGGGCGTTCAGGTCGGGCGGCCGGGGAACGCCACGGTGGCCGGGGTCACCCCGGCCGCCCGCCGCCACCGGGTCGCCCGGACCGCGCAGTCGGTCAGCGCGGCCAGCGCCCCCGTTCCGGTCCGCACCGGTGGTGTGCGGCAGGCCGCCCGCCAGAAGGCCCCGGTCCGCTCCTCGATCTCCACCGCCAGCCGCAGCGCGCTCGCCCGGTCGGTCACCGGGTAGGGCAGGGCGTAGCCGGCCTTGTCCGCGGGGACCTGGTCGCCGGCGGCGCTCAGCTGAAGGATCAGCGCGTCGCGGCGGGACCGGTGAGCCGCCTCCGTCGCCCGGGCCGACTGCTGTTCGCCGCCGGTGAGGCGGACCCCGATCGGGCCGTACGCGAAGATCGCGGCGTACTCGGCGGCCAGCGCGTCGGCCAGCGCCCCCG
>JAEVHO010000598.1 GCA_016802835.1 Micromonospora sp. ATA32
CTTGTTAGCCTGACACCCCGGGCTCGCCAACCGGTCGCCACCTGGCACCCGAGCCTTCTGGAGGCGGAAAAGATGCCAGCGATCGTGCTCATCGGCGCTACACGGAAGGAGCCTCCTGCCTCTCGACGCGACCCCTGCCGGCCGCGCCGTCACTACTTGTTAGCCTGACACCCCGGGCTCGCCAACCGGTCGCCACCTGGCACCCGAGCCTTCTGGAGGCGGAAAAGATGCCAGCGATCGTGCTCATCGGCGCTCAGTGGGGCGACGAGGGCAAGGGCAAGGTTACCGACCTGCTGGGTGAGCGGGTCGACTACGTCGTGCGCTACTCCGGCGGCAACAACGCCGGTCACACGGTGATCACCCCGGACGGGCAGAAGTACGCCCTGCACCTGATGCCGTCCGGCGCGCTCTCCCCGAGTGCGATGATCATCATTGGCAACGGTGTGGTGGTCGACCCGAAGGTGCTGCTCGCCGAGATCGACGGGCTCGCCGAGCGCGGCGTGGACGTCTCCCGGCTGCGGATCTCCGGCGACGCGCACCTGATCATGCCGCACCATCGGGCGCTGGACCGGGTGGTCGAGCGGTACCTCGGCTCGTCCCGGATCGGCACCACCGGTCGGGGCATCGGTCCCGCCTACGGGGACAAGGTCGCCCGGATGGGCATCCGGCTGCAGGACCTGCTCGACCCGGGCATCCTGCGCAAGAAGCTGGAGCTGGCGCTGCGCGAGAAGAACCAGCTGCTGTTCAAGGTCTACAACCGCAAGGCGATCGACCTCGACGCGACGATCGAGGAATACCTGCAGTACGCGGAGCGGCTCAAGCCGTACATCGCCGAGACCCGGGTGATGCTCTGGGACGCGCTCGACCGCGGTGAGACGGTCCTGCTGGAGGGCGCCCAGGCCACGATGCTCGACATGGACCACGGCACGTATCCCTTCGTGACGTCGTCGAACCCGACCGCGGGCGGCGCCTGCGTGGGCGCCGGCATCCCGCCGACCGCGATCAACAAGGTGATCGCGGTGAGCAAGGCGTACACCACCCGGGTGGGTTCGGGGCCGTTCCCGACCGAGCTCTTCGACGCCAACGGCGAGCACCTGCGCAAGGTCGGTGCGGAGTACGGCACCACCACCGGGCGGGAGCGCCGCTGCGGCTGGTTCGACGCCGTCGTCGCCCGGTACGCCAGCCGCCTCAACGGCGTCACCGACCTGGTCATCACCAAGCTGGACGTGCTCACCGGTCTGCCCAAGGTCCCGCTCTGCGTCGGGTACGAGATCAACGGCGAGCGTTTCGACGACATGCCGATGACCCAGACCGACTTCCACCACGCCAAGCCGATCTACGAAGAGCTCGACGGCTGGTGGGAGGACATCACCAAGGCGAGAACCGAGGACGAGCTCCCCGAGAACGCCCGTCGCTACATCGCCCGGATCGAGGAACTCACCGGCACCCGGGTCAGCGTGGTGGGCGTGGGCCCGGCCGGGACGAGAACGTGGTCCGTCACCCCCTCCTGCCCTGACTTTCCCTCTTGATGATGAGGTTGGCGGCCAGCTGAGAGATGAACGTCGCCGCCAACCTCATGATCAACGGGGGTCGGTGGTCGGGTCAGTAGGATGCGGGGTCGTGCGGGTACTTCTTGTGGGTGGGGGCGGGCGGGAGCATGCGCTCGCGCTGGGGCTTGCGGCGGATCCGTCGGTGGAGCGGGTGATCGCGGCGCCGGGGAATCCGGGGATCGGTGCGCTGGCCGAGCTGCGGGAGGTGCACGCGACCGATCCGTCGGCCGTCGCCGCGCTGGCGGTGGAGGTCGGGGCCGACCTGGTCGTGATCGGACCGGAGGCGCCGCTGGTCGCCGGGGTGGCCGACGCGGTCCGCGCCAAGGGCATCGCCGTCTTCGGACCGTCCGCCGAGGCGGCCCGGTTGGAGGGTTCCAAGACGTTCGCCAAGGACGTGATGACCGCGGCCGGGGTGCCGACCGCGCGCGCCCACACCTGCACGGACGAGCCGAGCACGGCCGCGGCGCTGGACGACTTCGGCCCGCCGTACGTGGTGAAGAACGACGGGCTGGCCGCCGGCAAGGGCGTGGTGGTCACCGACGACCGGGCCGCCGCGCTGACGCACGCCGCCGACTGCGGGCGGGTGGTGGTGGAGGAATACCTGGCCGGCCCCGAGGTCTCGCTCTTCGTGGTGACCGACGGTGAGGCCGCGCTGCCGCTGCTCCCGGCGCAGGACTTCAAGCGGGTCGGCGACGGCGACACCGGCCCGAACACCGGCGGCATGGGGGCGTACGCGCCGCTGCCCTGGACGCCGCCCGGCCTGGTCGACGAGGTCATGCGGGACGTCGTCCACCCGACGCTGGCCGAGATGCGTCGCCGGGGCACGCCCTTCGCCGGACTCCTCTACGTCGGCCTCGCCATCACCGCCGACGGCCCCCCGGGTGATCGAGTTCAACGCCCCGCTTCGGCGACCCGGAGACTCAGGTCGTACTCGCGCTGCTGGAGACGCCACTGGCCGGCCTGCTGCACGCGGCCGCGACCGGCACCCTGGCCGCGCACCCGCCGCTGCGCTGGCGCGACGGCGCCGCGGTCACCGTCGTGGTCGCGTCCGAGGGCTACCCGGCCGCGCCACCGCACCGGCGACGTGATCGCCACGACCGGCCTCACCCGGTCAACGACGCCGTGCGGCACGTCTACTCCCGGTACCCAGTTCGAGCAGATCTGGCTGCGGACCAGGCGGACCACCGCCAACGGCGGGACGGGCAACGGCTCCGGCGGGATCGTCTACCTGATCAAGCCGACCA
>JAEVHO010000599.1 GCA_016802835.1 Micromonospora sp. ATA32
GCGCGGACGGTCGCCAGCGAGCGTGTCTCACTGCCATTTTCGGTCATTTCACTGCCTTCGAACGGCCCTGGGGGCGTCAGTGAGCTGAGAGGCGACGTTTGGCGCAAAGCCGTCGTCCAGCTTTTTGCGCAACTATTCGATCAAGCTCGTGTTGCGCAAAAATCTAGACCTCTCCTGACGCAACATCCAGTCCCGCACCGGCTTCCGGAGGTTCTCGATCATCGTGATCGGCGTGGCGGGCCCTTCACCCGGAGGGAGGAAGCTCAGCAGGACCCCGTGCATCTGAGAGATCTGGCGCCAGGCCTCAGGCGTGCTTTCCCGTGAGCTCCAGGCCTGGGCTGCCCGTAACGCGGTGGTATTGATGGCGCGGACGGTCGCCAGCGAGCGTGTCTCACTGCCATTTTCGGTCATTTCACTGCCTTCGAACGGCCCTGGGGGCGTCAGTGAGCTGAGAGGCGACGTTGGCGCAAGCCGTCGTCCAGCTTTTTGCGCAACTATTCGATCAAGCTCGTGTTGCGCAAAAATCTAGACCTCTCCTGACGCAACATCGGGTGCGACACGCCGATGAGCGGCGGAGCAAAGCGTCAGCACGTGGGCGATCGCCCGAGTCTCCTCGCGGGTTGGGGCGCGTAGACCCTGCAGAGGTCGTCTTGCCCGCCCGGTCCTTTCGGCCCGTAGTCGCTTGTCTTCCTTCGCAGGCGGGCGGCCTCCCGCCTGGGCTCCGGCTCGGCGGCCAGCGAGTCATGTTGCATACTCTTCCCGCTCATTCCGGCAGCTGCTGAGGTGGCCGGGATCGCCGCATCCGACGGCGCATGCAGCTACGGGAGGAGAGGGCGGTCGTGGCATCTCCAGTTCAAGACCACCGCGTGCAGGTCGTGCAGAAGTGGGGCTTCGGGATGGCGCCGGTCAAGCCCGAGGTTCAGCAGAAACGACGTCAGTCGGTAGCGGCCGTGCTGAGCTACCTGCAGAACGACCCGATAGAGTCCAGCCCGTCACTGCTGGAGGCCCTGTCGGAAGTCAAGGGGCTCTACTCGCGCTGTCACAAGCAGGACCAGTGGGACTGGTTCACCGTGTGGCAACAGCTGGGCCGCCCCGGACGTAAGCGCTGCCGACAAGCTGGTGATGCGCTCGGTCGCCTACGGACGGCGATCAGGGATGGCGACGATGCACCGCTGCGAGGCAGCTCACGCTACTGACTGACGCGGGCGTGCAGGGTCCACCTGGCCGGACTTGTCGGGGAACAGCCGCGGTGAACCGCGAGGAGCTGGCTACATCTACGTGCTGTCGACTCGCGAACTCCCTCGGATGCTGAAGATCGGCTACACCGAGCGGACCGTCGAGGAACGGGTAAGGGAGATCAACCGGGCGACCGGCATCGTTATCCCGTATGGCGTGCGCGCTTTGTGGGTGGTCGCGGACGCTCCGTCGGTAGAGGCCGAGCTGCACGCTCGATTGGCACCCTACCGGGTGCGCAAGGACCGCGAGTTCTTCGACCTCGACTTCCGCGACGCGTCCGCCCTCATCCAGGGCTACATTGATGATCTCCGAGGCGAGGACTAACGTGGTCGCCCATATCGAGCAGCTGATGGAAGGCACCACGTTCCTCCTTCAGGTCGACGGGCCGACCTGCCAACTCCGCCAGGAGTTCCGGTAGATGCCACGTCGTCAGGTGTGCGTAACGGGCGTTGTAGACGCCGACGGCTTCGATGGCGAACTCGTCAGGGAAGTCCAGCAGTACGTAGCCGAGCAGCTGCATGATGGTCGGCGCTTCCAGTGATGACCGCCGCGTCCCGTCGCGGCGTTTGCTGCCGAGGCCCGTCTTGAGTTCGAGCAGCAGACCGGCGGCGATCAGGTCGGCGTCGGCGTTCATCAGCGATGATCCGGAGAAGGTCGGCCCGAGGGCCCAAGCGCCACGCCGTGCCGACAGGGACGGCAGGAGGCTTCGCTCGGCGAAGGCGCGCAGAGCCTGGAGCTCTTCAAGGGCCGCGGGTGGGGCGAGCTCAAGTAGCTTCTCGGCGTGATGGACCTTGGCGCCAGGGCCATCAACGGGGATCCGGGTGTGGGGCCGACCCGGTACAGGTCGGTGAGGAGCGCCAGCGCCCAGCACGCCCGGGCAACGAGTTGATGGTCGGCTTCGCTCCCTGCGGCCGGCCCGGTGAACCGGGCGGTCCCCACGCTGCCGCCGCTTTGGGAGTAATTCAGCGTGCGCGCCAGTTCGTGGACCGCGTGCCGTAGTGGGGGAGTGCGCGCGCCGAGCAGTGCCAAGCGCAGGTCCGGCCTGGGATGCACCATGAAGCGCACCATCCAGTCGAACGCGGAGCCGATGGTGCCAGGATTCACCTGGCTCCCAGGCACAACAAGAGGGCCCACGGATTCCCGATACCGTGCCTGCAGGTCCTGCCAGCGGCCGAACCGCTCCTGAATGAACAATCTCGCTGGCGAGGCTCTGTTGCTCAATGCCACGGTCAGCGCCGGCCAACCACTAATACTGCTACGGCGGTTCGTTACTTTTGATGGCTTCGAGTCGTTTGCGGTAGTGGGCGGCTTTCGCTTCGGCTTGCCGGCGACGGCGCCAGGTTGACCAGTGCAGCATGTGATCGACTGCGGCACGTCCGGTGAGGACGAGTTTGCCGAACAGGCGCCGAATCTCGTTGCTGCTCAACGGGATCAGCTCGTCGTCTGTGCCGTCTGTCCCCCTTTTGCGGCTTCGGCGGCGCGGGTGGCGACCAGGAACGCCGCCGCGGTCATGGCCAGGGTGATGTGGGCGTACCCAGGCGTCGTAGCGGCGGACC
>JAEVHO010000600.1 GCA_016802835.1 Micromonospora sp. ATA32
GGTGGGCGGCAGCTCGGCCACCGCCTCCCCGCTCGGGTCGGCGTCGTCGGTGGACTCCTCCGTCGGTTCGACGGTCGGTTCGGCCGCCGACTCGGTCGGTCCGGCGCCTCGGTCGGCGTCGCCTCGCCGCCCGCCCCACGTTCCGGCCACCGGCGGCCGGGCGCAGCAGGTGTCGCAGCCGCACCAGCAGGCCGACACCGAGCGTGAGGAGCAACCCGCCGAGCAGGAAGGCGGCCTGCACGGCGCCGAACCCGCCGGACTGGGCGACCGGCCGGCCGGCGGTGGGCGGCAGCTCGGCCACCGCCTCCCCGCTCGGGTCGGCGTCGTCGGTGGACTCCTCCGTCGGTTCGACGGTCGGTTCGGCCGCCGACTCGGTCGGGTCCGGCGCCTCGGTCGGCGTCGCCTCGCCGCCCGCCCCGACCACCGTGCGAGTCGCCGTCTGCCGGGACAGCAGGTTCAGGCCCGCGTCGTACGCCTCGGCGGCCAGGGTCACCTGGCCCTGCGTGACGTCCTCGGCGAAGGCCAGCCGATACCGGGCGGTGACCGTCCGGTCCGGGCAGAGGGTGCCCGGGTCCAGCTCGCGGTCGGTGAGCCGGGCGACGTCGCCGTCGGTCTGGATCTCCAGTGGGAAGGAGCCACTCTCCTCCACCCGGTCCATCTTCACCTGGTCCAACCGGATGCCCTGCACGCTCAGCACCATCGACCAGCGGACCTTCACGCAGCCGCCGCCGTCCCGGGAGACCACCGCGGAGAGCGTCCGCACCTGGTCGCCGGCGGTGAACTCGTCGGGCAGGCCGCTCAACCGGGTGGTGAAGCCGACCGCCGCGCCGGCCGGGGCCGCCAGGCCAACCCCCACACCGGTCAGACAGGTCACCACGACTCCGACCCGCAGTGCGTACCGCCACACCGTCACCACCGCCTCGTCCTCCCCGGTCGCGTCCATCGGCAACGCTATGGACGGCCGGGGCAAGTCGGTAGACGGGCGTGTTCGCACCGATCGCCACAAGACGGGCCCGGTTTCACCCGCAGTGATGAACCGGTCACGCCGGCCCGCGACACGCCCGGGTGGCGGCCCGGGGGAGAATCATCCGGTGTCCGATCTCGCCACGGCCTTCGTCCGGCTGCACGCCCGGCTCGCCCCGGTGGCCTTCGTCCCCGAGGTCCGGCTGCACCAGGCCGACGAGCCGATCGGCCTCTGGGAGCTGACCGAGGGCGAGTTCCGCAGCAACCAGCCGCCACCGTTCTGGGCCTTCGCCTGGGCCGGCGGTCAGGGCCTCGCCCGCTATGTCACCGACCACCCCGAACTGGTCGCCGGCCGCCGGGTGCTCGACCTCGCCTCCGGCTCCGGCCTGGTCGCGATCGCCGCCGCCCGCTCGGGCGCGGCGTCCGTCCGGGCGTCGAGGTCGACGAGCGCGCGGTCGCGGCGGTCGCGCTCAACGCCGAGGCCAACGGGGTACGCGTCGACGCCGAGCTGGGCGACATCCTGGACGGCGACGCCGGGGACGCCGAGGTGGTGCTCGCCGGTGACGTCTTCTACAGCGAGGCGATGGCGAAGCGGATGCTGCGCTTCCTGCTGCGGGCCGTCCGGTCCGGTGCCCGGGTGCTGGTCGGCGATCCGGGGCGGGCGTTCCTGCCCCGCGAGCGCTTCCACGAACTGGCCGGGTACGACGTGCCGGTCCCGCCTGCGCTGGAGAGCGTACGGGTGAAGCACACCACCGTCTGGGAGCTGGACGGCGCCTGCCGGGGGTCGCCCGCTAGCGTGTCGCCGTGCTGTTCCGGGGGTGGGCGGAGGCCGCCGACGAGCGGTGGCCGGACGTGGCGACGGTCGCCGACCACGTGGGGGTCGACCACCTGGTGGTGACCCGGCACGCGCTGGTCCGGCAGGTGCTCGCCGACCCGGTGACGTTCCGGCCGGACAACGCCCTGGACGCGGTCACCCCGATCCCGGTCGCCGCCCTGAGGGTGCTCGCCGCGCACCGGTTCCGGCTGCCGCCCACGCTGGCCAACAACGCTGGCGCCAGCCATCCGGAGATCCGCGGGATCGTTGCCGACGCGCTGCACCCGACCCGGGTCGCCGCGCAGCGGCCCTGGCTGACCGAGCTGGTCCGGGCCCGGGTCGCCCGGCTCACTGCCGCGCTCGATGCCGGCGTACCGGTCGACCTGCACGCCGAGCTCGCCGCCGACCTGCCGCTGCTGGTGCTCGCCCGCCTGGTGGAGCTGCCGGACGCGCCGGTCGGCGCGGTCAAGGACTTTGCCAGCGCGGCGCTGGAGCTGTTCTGGGCGCCGCTGGACGCCGAGCGGCAGCGGACGCTCGCCGGGGAGGTGGGGCGGTTCCACACCGTGCTGCGGGAGTTCGCCGCCACCGGCGGCGGGCTGGCCGGCCGGCTGCGCGCCGCCGGGCACTCCCCGACGTGGTGGTCGGCGCGCTGTTCTTCCTGCTGGTCGCCGGCCAGGAGACCACCTCGCAGTTCCTCACCCTGCTGCTGCACCGGCTGGCCGGCGAGCCGGTGGTACGCGCCGGGCTGCGCTCCGGGTCGGTCGAGGTGACCGACGTGGTGGAGGAAGGGCTGCGGCTGGAGCCGCCGATCGTGACCTGGCGGCGGGTCGCCGCGGCCGCTCGCCCGCCTGGTGGAGGCTGCCGGACGCGCCGGTCGGCGCGGTCAAGGACTTTGCCCGCGCGGCGCTGGAGCTGTTCTGGGCGCCGCTGGACGCCGAGCGGCAGCGGACGCTCGCCGGGGAGGTGGGGCGGTTCCACACCGTGCTGCGGGAGTTCG
>JAEVHO010000601.1 GCA_016802835.1 Micromonospora sp. ATA32
CCACACAGCTGGCCGCGGTTGGAGACCGACCGAGACATCCTGTCCATCGGGATGCGCCCGCCCGTTGGAGGACGCCTACCGCACGCCCAGCACGACCTCGTCGGCTGGGCCAGCGCCCTGACCGGCCTGGAAACCCTGGACGCCTACCAGCTCGTGTCGCAGGCGGGGCGGGCGCCGATCGGCAACGTGTGCGACCTCAACTACACCCTCCTCGCCGCCATCGACAAAACGATGCTCCCCGCCGCCGGTCCGCCTACGGCGGGGCACACGAGCGGCTGCGGCGGCTCACCGCCGGACTGCGGTAGGAACCCCGCCGATGACCGCGTCGATCCCGCGCCTGCCACTGCGCGATGACCTGTTCCTCCTCGGCCACGACGACGACACCGGACACCCCCACGTGCACCGGCAGAACCTCGCCCTCGGGCTCGCGGGCGCGGTCCTGATCGACCTGTACCTGGCCGGGCGGGTGACCCTCGACCCGAACGACGACATCCGCCCGGCCAGCCACCAACGGATACACCCACACATCGACCGACCAGTCGGGGACCTGATCGCCGACGCCGCGACCGCCTCCATCCGCCACACCCACCCGCTACTGCGGTGGTGGCTGCGCGGGTTCTCCGACGACCTGTACGACCGAACCCGCGCCGGACTCGTAGCCGGCGGGATCCTGCGCCACCACACCCGACGCGCCTCGGCGGCCTCATCCGCGCCGACACCTACCTGCCCACCGACAGCAAATGGGCGGTCACTCGCTCGCTCCCGCCTGCGCTACATCGCCACCGGCCGCGAACAACCCGACAACCACACCGCCGCCCTCGCCGGCCTCGTCGCCGACCTCGGCCTCACGAGCCACCTCTACCTCGACGACGACACCACCACCCTGACCAGCCGCCTGAAGGCCATCGCCGCGCAGCACTACCAGCCGGTACGCGACATCGCCGCCGCTGTCGACGCTGCCGTGGGTGACCTCGCCACTGCCGCCTACCGCTAACTCCGCCTCCGTCACCTTCGCAAATCACCGTGAACAAGTGGCTCACGCAAGGCCCAAGGCAACCTGAGCATTACAGGAGCAACCATGACGAGCACCAGCAAAACCGTGACCGTGCGTCAGGCCACGCCCGACGACGCAGGCAGACTCATCGGCGTCCTCGCCGAGTCGTTCCTCCACGACCCGGTCGCCGACTGGCTGATTACTGACCATGACGATCGCCGTTTCGTCTCCTACCGCTACTTCACCCACGTTGTGGGGCACGGCCTGCAATACGCCCACGTGGACATGACTTCCGACGGATCCGCCGCCGCAATCTGGTACGCCCGCCCGGCACCGTCCCCCAGCATCGCGGACGACCGCCACGTGGGTGTGCGGGAAGCGACCGGCGCGTACGCGCCGAAGTTCCTCCTCCTCGAGACGATGTTCGAATCGCACCACCCACCCGAGGCGCACCACTACCTCGCCTACGCCGCCGTTAGCCCAGAACATCAAGGCCGGGGAGTTGGCACCGCGCTGCTGAGTAACCACCACCAACAAATCGACCCGCTCGGCCTGCCCGCCTACCTGGAGGCCACCAGCCCACGCAACCGCGACCCTCTATCTGCGGCTCGGATACCTACCCGGCCCGTCGATGGTCCTACCCGACGGAGGGCCGAAGATCTGGCGGATGTGGCGCGCGCCGCTCGGCAGCACGATCCCAGCCAGGTTCTTCACCCCGCATCTACCCTGACCGGCGAGCGCGACGAACGCGGGAGGGAAATCCAGGGGCTGCACCTTGTGCCATCGCATGGCAGGCTCGTTCTCCATGATCGATGATTTCGCGAAGGACTACCTGCACGACGAACTGCGGTTCACACGTCAGGCGCTGGTCTGGAAGCTCGACGGTCTCCCCGAATACGACGTCCGGCGCCCTCTGACGGCGACCGGGACCAACCTCCTCGGCCTGGTCAAACACCTGGCGACCTGGGAGGCGAGATACCTCGGCGAGATATTCGACCGCCCGTTCCCGGAGCCGCTGTCCCGCTGGCAGGACTCGGACGGCAGCGACCTGTGGGTGAGCCCAGACGAGACCCGCGAACAGATCATCGGCTTCTACCGGCGGGCATGGGACCACGCGGACGCGACGATCAAGGAGCTTCCCATCGACGCCCCCGGCCACGTGCCGTGGTGGCCGCGCCCCAACGTGAAACTGTTCAACATCATGGTCCACGTCCTCAACGACACGACCCGGCACGCCGGACACGCCGACATCCTGCGCGAGCAACTCGACGGCCAGACCGGGGTAGCAGCCGGGTACGAGGAGCAGATCGACACGGCGGCCCGCGAAGCCCACCGGGCCAAGATCGAGCGAGCGGCCAAGGCAGCTGCCTGCCACTTGGATCGTGCTGGTCTCTCCGACGCCCACGGCACAACCGGGCACACGCCCTAAGCAACCAGCGCCCCGGTTGGCTGCTTCCTCAATCTGGTCTACCTACTCGCGGCCAACCCAGGTGGCGACGCAGGCCTTATTGCCCTCGACATCGGCCAGGACCCACCACATCGGCGCATACGCATCGGAGACCAAACGCCCCCCGCGGCCAGGGCAGCAGCGATGCGGGCCTCGGCTTGATCGTGCGGGACGGCGACATCGAGGTGCATGCGGTTGCGTTCTGGGCGCGCCGCGTTCATCTGCTGCAACCCGAAGCACGGGCCGCGGCGCGCCGGGTCGGCCAGATAGTCATCGCCAATCTGGTCGTAGCCGAGCAGTGCCCGCCAGAACGGCAGTACATCCGGGC
>JAEVHO010000602.1 GCA_016802835.1 Micromonospora sp. ATA32
ACTCAGGTACAGCAGCCGAACCAACACGCCTGCCATCCTGCGTCATTGTCGCGAAACAGCAGCTCACACCCTGTGCGACGAGTTTTGGCACGGTACAGGCGGCCACCCGAGCCCACCTCACTACCGAAGGGCAGTCGCCTGATGTCGCAGCCACACCGCCGCGCGTACCCCGCACCGTCACCGACGTCCTGCTGTGGCTCCTCGCCGCCGACGTCGCCGACGTCCACCTACCCGACCCCGACCGGCCAGGCTGTTGCGCCAACCTGCGCTGCTGCCGCGAGGCGTACCCGTGCCCGCCGGCACGCGACGCCCAACGCGCCTGCCGGGCCGCGGCCCGCCCCGCCCTGCTCGCCCGCGGCCAAGCGCAGGTCATCGCACCAGTCACCACCGCGGCCGCACGTTTCGTCGGCTGGTTCCGACCGACCCGGCCGAGTACGACGCCGAGCCGCCTGCCTGCGCCACAGCCGCCACAGCGCCGGCCGCTCCCGGCGCCCTGCGCCGCCTGAACTGGCGCCCTCGGCGATCCCAGCCTTCCTGACACCGGCGACACCGCCGTCGCCGGCCTCGCCCCTGCGGTCTGCTGGGTGGTCGACGGAGACGGCTCGACCAGCGGCGCGCCGAAGACGTTCAAGTTCGCCTACGACATGATGTCGGCAACAAGAACTCAAGCCGGTCAAGTTCACCGACCTGCGGGCGAAGGCTGGGAGTGTCGTCCTGGGCCTAGATCGTGGAGCGGGGGACAGGGAATGGAGCGCCTCACCAGCCGAGTCTCAATGGCGGTTGTCAAGCGTCGGGTTCGACGGGCCATGGCCCGCTCTGGGGGAGGCGTGGTGCGTCGGCTCCCGAACTGCCGGTACAGCCGCGGAACCTGTGGGACCCAAAGAGCTCCGGTGACACGTCTAAGTAGTAGTGGCGGCCGGATTCGACTGGGGGACGGGTGAAGCGAGACGAGGAGTTCTCCGCGTATGCGGGCGCGCGGTGGACCGCTCTCGTTCGTTCCGCTGTTCTCCTGGGATGCGTCGTCCAGGATGCCGAAGACCTGGCCCAGACGGCACTCATGCGCTGCTACGTGTCGTGGGCCAAGGTCACGACGGCGGATGATCGGGATGCTTACGTGTACCGAATCCTGGTGAACGCCTATCACGACAGTCGTCGACGACGGTGGTGGGGGGAGAAGCCTGCTTCCGTCCTGCCCGAGCAGGTCGAGGCGGATGCCACCGTTCGGGTGGACGCAGCGGACGCGGTGGGCCGTGCGCTCGCGTGCCTGAGCAAGGCCAACCGCGAGGTTGTCGTTCTCCGGTACTACGCACATCTCAATGATCAGCAGATCGCCGAAGCGCTCAACATCGCCCCCGGCACGGTGAAGAGCCGGTTGTCCCGCGCCCTGACGCAACTGTCCGCCGACGCCAACCTTTCCGACCTACGCGGGGGGAGCCACGCATGAATGACGAGGAAGCCGGTCGGATGCTCGAACGGCTCGCAGACCGTGTACCCGTCGGTCCTGCGCCTGTAGACGATCTGGTCCGCGCGGGCAAGTCCGCACAGCGCAGGAAGCGCTACGTCAGTCTCTTCGGTGCTGCCGCAGCGATAACCCTGCTGCTTAGCGGCGGCGTTGTTGCGCAGGAGTTAGCAGGCGAAGGCGCGCCTTCTGTGAACGACTCTGCTGACGGGCCGTTCGTGACACCTCCATCGCCAACCCCCGAGACGGACCTGGACAACCCGACAAGTGAACTGTTTGGGCCGCTGCAGGGTAGTGGTGCGGCAAGCTGTGCGGAGAGGCCCACCCCGGAGGCCATTGCCAATCGGGCGTTCGCCTTCGACGGTGTCGTGGTCAACATCGGCCCGGCTCAATCCAACCGTTCCGGCATGGGCTACCTGGACCTCGTGGGGGTCACCTTCGCAGTTGGCGAGTGGTTCTCCGGTGGTACGGCACCAACTGTCACGGTAGACATGGGTCCGCCCGTGGCCTGGACACATGAAGTCACTGCAGAGGTCTTCAGTTCGTACGCGATTGGGTCGCGGTTGCTTGTCAGTGGTGAGCCTCGTTGGGGAGGGTCCCCTCTCGATCACGCCATCGTTTGGGGTTGCGGCTTCACCCGCTACTACGACCAACAAACGGCTGAGTCCTGGCGGCAGGCCGCTACGACCGAGAAGCCCTCGGCACCTACGTCGAGAAATGCTTGAAACCTGTGGCTGAGTCTTGGGAGGCGTACCTTCCCAAGGAATCCGGATGAAGGAATCAAGCAAGAATTCATGGGCCTGGCGGCCCGCCCGTAGGTGGGTGAAACTCGGTACGGGTGTTGCTCGCCGTCGTCGATTTTTGGCTTGGTGCCGTGCGCCTGAAAGCAAGAATGACGTCGGAGCCCGTCCCTGGTACCCCAGGTTGTTGCCCCCGAGCACGTGTCTCAGTGTCATGAGTCTGTGACGGGCTCTGTGAGCGACACCCGCCTTGTCGGTATGTGAGGGCGGGAGGGCTTGTGGAGATCCTACATTCGCACGTGGGCGGGATCGACGTGCACAAGAAGCAGGTGACGGTGACCGCGCGGACACCGGATCCGAAGCACACGGCGCGGTGGGAGACTACCCGCACGTTTCGCACGTTCTACGGCGACCTGCTGGTGATGGCGTCGTGGCTGGTGGACGAGCGGGGTGTCACCCATGTTGCGATGGAGTCGACCGGGCCGTACTGGCCTCGATTCGTCAGAGGGTTTCGATGCCCTCCTGACTGATTTGGCTTGACCGTTTTGTCCCCTGTGGTTGGGGGG
>JAEVHO010000603.1 GCA_016802835.1 Micromonospora sp. ATA32
GGGCCCCGGGCGAACCCCGACGGCGCCGGCCCGCCGGCGACCAGCGCGGCGACCAGCTCCGCCTGCCGCGCGGCCAGGTCGCCGCTCATCCCGACATTCCGCGCGCCCCGGTGACGAGGCACGGGACGCGGCCGGTCACGTCACCACCGGAAATCCGGACGTGGCGGCGAGCGCGTCCAGTTCGGCCCGCAGCGCCGGCGCGGGCGGGTAGTGGCCGTCCCGCTCCAGCAGCAGGGCCGGTGGCCGGTGCCGCGCGCAGAGTTCACCCACCAGCTCCAGCACGGCCGCGGGCACCGGGTCGGTGTGCGTGTCGTGGTAGAAGCCGCCCTGGTCGGCGCCGCCGGCCACGTGGACGTAGGCGACCCGGTCCAGCGGCAACCGGTCGAGCAGGGCGAGCGGGTCGGTGCCCCGGTTGCGGGCGTTGGCGTACACGTTGGCGATGTCGAGCAGCAGCGACGCCCCGGTGGCATCGACGATCTCGGTGAGGAAGGCGGCCTCGTCCAGCTCGTCGTCCGGCCAGTCGAAGAGCGCGGCGATCGGCTCCAGCGCGATCGGCACCGGCAGCTCGGCCTGTGCCCGGCGGACGTTGGCGACCATCGCGGCGACCGCCTCCCGGCTGCGGGGCACGGCAGCAGGTGACCGGCCTCCAGGCCGCCGCCCGGACGAAGGCGATGTGCTCGCTGACCAGCGGTGCGTCCACCAGCTGGGCGACCCGGGCCAGGTGGGCGAGCCGGGCCGGGTCGACCGGTTCCGCGCCGCCGAGGGAGAGCTTCACCCCGTGCGGTACGACCGTGACGCCCCGACCGCGCAGCTCTGCGAGACCGGCGGGCAGCGGCGCGTCGGGGCGGACGGTCTCCGCCACCACCTCGACGAAGCGCAGCCCGGGCAGGTCGGCGACGAAGCCGGCGATCTCCGGCCGCCAGCCGATGCCGACCCCGCTCGGCCCGGTCATCCGCCGCACCCGCCGCCGCCGCAGCCGCCTCCGCCGCCGCCGCAGGAGCTGCCACCGCTGCACGAGCTGCCCCCACCGCTGTCGCCGGAGTATCCGCTGGAGGACCAGCCACCGCCGGAGCTGGCGACGGCCTGATGCTGGATCTCGGCCTGCTCGGCGAAGCCGGGGTCGAGGGCCCAGAGCGACGCGGTGCCGAAGAGCGCCACCCCCATCGCGGCGCCGGCCGCGCCGTAGGTTGCGTAGGCCGGGGCGGAGGCGGGCGACAGGTACGTGTGCTGCTGGCGCAGGCCGCGCAGCGCGGTGTCGGCGGCCCGGGTCCGCCACGCACCCGGGAGAGCAGCACGGCGGCCACCAGCAGCGGCACCAGGGTGAGCGCCAGATAGCCGACCGGCCGGTCGTTCTGGAAACCGGCGAAGAGCCGGAATGCGCCGAGCATGAACAGGGCGAAGATCAGGAACGGCCGCGCCGGGAGCGCGCGCGCTGGGCTGGGGCCGAGCGCCAGGCCCCCGGGCGCTCCAGCCCGCGCGCAGCGCTCGAGCGCCCGGGACCACCCCACTCGTCGCGGCGCAGCTCCCGGGCGGGGACCCGCTTGCCTGCCGCGTTGTAGACCGCCTGGTCGAGCGGGGTGACCCCGGCCGGCATGGACGACAGGGTGGTCAGCCGCCGGTCCGGGCCGACGCCGATCACGCCGCTGCCGCGCAGGCCACCGACCGCGGTCCAGACCGCGAGCTGGTCGCCGCCGTTGAGGTAGGCCACCTGCTGGGGGCCGAGCTGGTCGGCGCCGGCGGTGCGGGACCCGCGGAGGACGAGGGTGCGGTGCACCACCGAGCCGATGACGACCAGGGCCGCCGCCGCGAGATAGACCTTGAGGAACGTCGGACCCGGGATGCCCCAGGTGTCGCCGGCTGCCGCGAGGACCGTCATAGTCTGCTCCTGTCGCGAGGGGATCGCGGGCTCATTGTGGAGCAGCCACGCCAGATCCGACCTCGCGCGGTGGTCGAGTTACCGAGCCGAGACCGGCCCGGCAGCGGTGGCGCCGGCGCTCAGCGCCGGCGGACGGCCTCCTCGACCAGGTCGAGCACCGGCCCGAGGTCGCCGGCGGGCCGGCCCATCGCCAGGTGCAGCACCAGGCCGTCGTACGCCAGCTCGAGGAACTGGGCCAGCACGTCGATGGGTACGTCCTCGCGCAGCACCCCGGCCTCGCGTTGCCGGATCAGCCGCTCCCGGGTGGCCTCGGCGATGGCCGCCGACCGCTCCGCCCAGCGGCGGGCGAACGCCGGGTCGGTCCGCAGCCGGCGGGACACCTCGAGCTGGCTGCCCAGCCAGCCGGTGGTGTCCGGCGAGATCGCCCGGGCCAGGAGGTCCCGCATGACCTGGACCAGGCCGTTGCGGGCCACGGTCTCCACCATGGCCGCGGCGTCGTCCTCGGCGACGGCGAGGAAGAGCGAGTCCTTGTCCCGGAAGTGGTGGAAGATCGCGCCCCGGGACAGGCCGGTGGCCTCCTCCAGCCGGCGCACGGTGGCGCCCTCGTAGCCGTGCCGGGCGAAACACGCCCGGGCGGCGGCGAGGATCTCCTGCCGGCGCGCGTCGAGCTGGTCCTGACTTACTCTGGGCACGGGTCGATCGTGTCAGCTGACCTGACGTGATGCAAACCGTACGTACGGCTTGGGTGGGCCGGGTCATGATCAGCTCGGGTCGCCGGTCCGGTTACGATCGGCCGGTGACGGCAGCCCCCGGCCATCCCCGCCCCCGCCGCCGAGCCCGCCGTCCCGCCTACCGGCGTCGCCGCCGCGCCGCCGAGGATGG
>JAEVHO010000604.1 GCA_016802835.1 Micromonospora sp. ATA32
GCCCCCGTCGAAGGAGAGCCTCCACCCGGACGCTGGTGCCGGTCGGCGCGGGCAGCCCGGCCGGCTGACGCAGGGTCAGCCCCAGCTGGTGCGGTCGGTCGCCGCGCACTGCGCCGAGCAGGTCGGCCGGCACCTGGTAGTCCACCTGCAGCAGCGACAGCGGCTTCGCAGCGTCGCCCGTCGGTCGGGCCGAGGTGAACTGCCAGGCCGTCTCGGTGCGCGTGGCGTGAGTCCACTCCGCGGAGGACCGCGCGGTGGTCAGGTCCAGCCGGTACCGGGCGGCGCCGGCCGTGGTCGGCACCGGGGCCCACGCGACGCCCAGGTCGGCGAGCAGGGTGCCGTTCCGGCTGAGCCGGGCCTGCACCAGGTCGTCCTCCTCGTTGCCGCCCGCGACTCCGACGTGCCCGTCGGCGTCGACGAACTCCGGGATCCGCAGATCCAGCACGTCCCCGGTCCGCCGGGGCGCCTCCGCACCGGCGTCGACCGGCACCGCCGGACGGACCACCGGGGCGAACCACGCCTCCGTGTCCCGGTCGGTGGCGGTGTAGCGGCGGGGCGGCTGGCTCAGCCCGCCCGTGAGCTGACCGCCTTCTGAGAAGGTGAGCAGGTGCGACACCCGCTGCTGCCACCACGAGTCACCCGCGCTGATCCACTCCTCCCGGCTGGTGCCGG
This sequence comes from Micromonospora sp. ATA32, assembly GCA_016802835.1. Classification (GTDB taxonomy): domain Bacteria; phylum Actinomycetota; class Actinomycetes; order Mycobacteriales; family Micromonosporaceae; genus Micromonospora. The sequence continues at coordinate 673 of JAEVHO010000604.1, forward strand.
TCCGGATCAGACGCTGGTCATCGTTCCAGGAGTACGTCTGCCACGGCCGCCAGCCGAAGCGCTGCTCCTTGGCCCAGTCGAAGCCGCCGCTGTCGGCGTACGACGCGGAGACCCTGGCGGTGTTGCTCTCGGTGACCCGATGCACGACCCGCTCCGGAATCCGGTCCTTGGACACCTGGAACACGTCGTACAGGTACGGGCTGTTCACGGTGAGCGTCAGGTCCAGGGTGGTCTTGCGGGCCTGGGCCCCGGCGATCATCCGCTGGCCGTCGTCATAGGCGACGGCCATAGCCGGGACGCAGCCGATCACCCGCCGGACGCCAGACCGTCCACGCGCTCCAGTCGGCCGGCCGGACGATCAGCACCGCGGCCGCGCCGGCCGCTGCCGCCGCGTCGATCTGCTCCCGCTCGCTGCGCTCCGGATCGGTGCTCAGCAGCACCGCGGCCCCGCGTACGCCGCGCAGCTGCGACGGGGTGCCGGTGCCGGCCCAGACCAGCGGCAGCTTGCGCCGACCGGGGAAGGTCGGCGAGTTGCCGAGCAGGTTGATGTCCAGCGGGCCGGGGACCCGGCTGACCGTGGCGTCCACCATCGGCGCGACCAACTGCCAGCGGGAGGAAAACTCGAACTGGCCCTGCCGCACCGGTCGGGTGGGGACGACGTTGACCTGCTGGACCGTGCTGAACATCATCGTCCCGTGGTCCACCTGCCGGCCGTTGCCGAACACCCGGTGCTCGTAGAAGCTGAGCGTCGCCCGCTGCTCGGTGGGCTTGGGCGTCTCGATCCGGACCGGGGTGCCCTTGCGCGGGTCGAGGGTGACCGTGAGGTCCCGGTCGACGATCAGCTCGGGGTCGCTGACCATGGTGACCTGCTCGTCCAGCGGCGCGCCGTGCTCGATCAGCGCCTCCAGCAGGTACGGGCCCTCCTCGACCTGCACGGTCATCCCGGCGGGGCTGACCCAGCCGAGCTGGTCTGATTCGACGTGCTCCCCGAAGAGGGTGACCACCGTCGCCAGGCCGGGCTTGCCGGCCAGGTCCAGCGCCTTGATGGTGACCGTGTGCAGCGGCCCGCTGAGGGTCAGCGCGACGGGTGTGCGCACCGCCACCCCGTCCGAGCCGGTGGCGACCAGCCAGCCGCTGTGCAGACCCCGATCCAGCTTTGCCGGGTCGGCGCGCAGCGGCACGGCGACGGTGCCGCCGGCGGGCACGGTCACCTCGGCGGAGCCGACGGTCACGCCGTCCGACTCGGCCGCGCCAGTGTCCAGGTTGCGCAAGTCCAGGGCCAGCCGCAGGGTCTGCGGGGTGGCCGTGCCGTTGGTGTAGGTGACGCCGCGCTCGACGGCGGCGGCGCCGGTGGCCACCCGGCCGAAGTCCGCGGTGCCCGTGCCGTACACCCGCTGCTTCAGCGCCCGGGCCACGTCGACCCGGCCGGCGCCCTGCTCGAAAACGTTCAGCGCTGGGTTGCCCTTCGCGGTGCTGACCAGCGCGTCCTTGAGCTGGGTGGCGGTCCAGTCGGGGTGGTCCTGGGCGATGATCGCGGCCGCGCCGGCCACGTGCGGGGTGGCCATCGAGGTGCCGGACGCCTGGGTGTACGCGTCGTCGACCGGCGTGCCCATGGCGGTGCCGGCGGCCCGCGCGGCGATGATGCCGACGCCCGGAGCGGTGATCTCCGGCTTGAGCCCGTTATCGCCCAGCCGCGGACCGCGGCTGGAGAACTCGGCGAGCTGGTCGTCGCGGTCCACCGCGCCGACGGTGAGCGCCGCCGCGGCCGCGCCGGGGGTGCCGACGGTACCGACGGCCCCCTCGTTGCCGGCGGCCACCACGAACAGGGTGCCGGTCTCCGCGGTGAGGTCGTTGAGCGCCTGGCTCATCGGGTCGGTCCCGTCGGTGGCGCCGCCGCCGAGGCTCATGCTGACGATCTTCGCGCCAGAGTGGGCGGCCCACTCCATGCCGGCGACGATGCTCGACTCGTAGCCGGAGCCGGAGTCAGGGTGCCGGTCTCCGCGGTGAGGTCGTTGAGCGCCTGGCTCATCGGGTCGGTCCCGTCGGTGGCGCCGCCGCCGAGGCTCATGCTGACGATCTTCGC
>JAEVHO010000605.1 GCA_016802835.1 Micromonospora sp. ATA32
TGCTTGAACAGGGTGGGTTGGTTGCCTTTCGTCGGGATCATCAGGTGGGCGCCGCGGGCGGCGATCTCCTCGGCGTGGGCGGTCTGGGTGTGCAGGGCGCCGGCGATGAACAGCGGACCGGTCAGGCTGCCCAACACTTGCTCGACCGCGTCGAGCAGCGGTGCGAACGCGGGGATCTCGTTGCTCTTCGCGCTCACGGTGACCTGGGCCAGGACGATGCCGGTGCTGGTGTCCAGCGCGGACAGCAGATGAACCTGACCGCCGTCGGCACGGCGGGCTCCCCGCAGCGTTTTCCCGTCCACGGCGATCACCGTCCGATATCGGTGCGGCCGGGCTGTGACCGGCCGGGCGCGGACCTTCAGCCAACCCGCGAGGACGGTAGACAACAACTGATCGTCGAGCCGGGTCAGCAACCGCCATACCGTCGTACCCGCCGGCACCCCATGGCCGAAGCCGAGCCGGTCGCGGGCCTGCTCATCCAGATCGTGCAACCAATCGGTGATCGCGGCGAACGACGACGCCCCCGCGAGGACCGCGCACACCGCGACCGCGAGCAAACCCGACAGCGGGTAACGCACTCCCCGCGGATCTCGAGGATCCGGGACCGCCGCCAAGGCGTGTAGCAGTCCCGCTGTCTCACCTGCAGTAACGGACGGTGGTGACGTGCCAGGGGTGCCGGCGACCGAAGATAGCGCGGGGATCGGGCATGATGACATCGATCGCCACGATCTGCGTGCTTGGGTAGAGGCCCGCGTACACCGTGCCGGCCTTCCCCTCGGCCATCGCCTTGACCTCGCCGCCTACGTCGAACCGGCGGCTGGTGCCGGCCTCCGGGCGATGCGCCGTCATGGCGTAGTGGCCGCCCACCCAGATCGTGTTCCGGGTGTGCCGCATCATCGACTGCACGGTCTCCGGGTAGCCGAAGCCCTGGGTCGCGGTCTGCCAGACGCTGGCCGTGCCGTTCGGGGTCGTCCGCCACACGTGCCCGAGGCCGCCCACCCCGACCAGGTCACCGCTGGGTAGCGGAGCGAGGAGCTGGTTCTCCACGTCGGCGAGCGGCTTGCCGACCTTGACCAAGCCGTCCGCGGTCACCTCGTACAGGTTGGTGGTGAGCCGGGTCAACGCGTACACCGTGCCGTCGCTGCCGACGCTCACCTGGTCGATGTAGCGGTCCTCGGCCGGGATGTCCCGGGAGACCCGGTCGGAGCCGTCGCGGCGGAACGAGATGAGCTGCCGGCCGCTGGCGACGTACACGACGCCGTCGGAGACCGCCAGGTCGAGGATGCCGACCGGGGAGACGCTGAGGTGCGCGGTCAGGTCGGTCGGGGTGCCGCCGGCCTTCGGCCACACCAGCAGGGTGCCGGGCGCGGCCGAGCCGCCGTAGACGTACTCGTCGTCGACCGCGACGGCCGCCGCGTACTGCGAGGTCGAGATGCGACCGTACGTCTCGATCGTGGCGTCGGCCAGCCGGACCCGCTTGACGGTGCAGTCGGGATACGTGCCGAGGTAGAGGTGCTCGCCGTGCACGACCATGTCGTAGTACCACGTGGTGCTGCCACCGGCCCGCGCCCAGGCCACCAGCTCCTTGGTCCGCGGGTCGAACCGGTAGACGTACGCGCTGCCGGCCGGGCCGATGTAGACGTACCGGCCGTCGGCGGCGAGCTTCTGTCCACCGCTGCTCGGGATGTCGAGGTCGTCGATGCTGCGCATCTCGCCGGTGGCGACGCTGAACTCACCGAGCCGCATCTTCGCCTCCGGGGTGTTGAACCGGGAGGTGATGAAGACGCTGTCGCCGATGACGGCGGCGCCGCGGACGGCGGCGGTCAAGGACGCCGGACCGAAACTGGTCGGGGTGAGCTCCTGGTCGTCCTGCGCGAACGCCGGCGCCGCCAGCGATCCGTGGCCTACCGCCAGGGCGGCACCGGTGAGGCAGCTACCCGCGAGGAGCGATCGACGGCTGAGAGGCATCGTTGTCTCCGTTCGTTCAGGTCATTACGGCCTGGACCTTGATAATGGCCGAAGTGGACCGTCAAGGGTCCGTGGCGACTGCCCGCGCCCGCGTCGGGCCCCGGGGTGGCTCGCTCCGACCCGTCACCGCCGGGTTCCGGCCGAACACCACGTTCCCGACCCGGCCGGACGGCCCCCGCGCGCCGGCGTCCAGTCGAGGCGAGTGGGCTCCGCGGACGGTTGCGGGGACCGCACTGCCGTATTACGGTCCAGCCCCAATACGACTGCGCGGCTCGCGGAGCGTGCCGACGCACCTCGGCAGGGTGGGGAGGGGTCACGCGACACACCGACTCGGCGGACCGGGGCATGACATGATCGTCACGGTCACGCTGAATCCCGCCCTCGACATCACGCACACCGTCGCGTCGTTGGTGCCGCATAGCAGTCACCGGGTCAGCGACGTCGGCGCCCAGGCCGGCGGCAAGGGGATCAACGTCGCCCGCGTCCTGCACACGCTGGGGCTGCCCACCGTCGCCGTGGCGTTCCGCGGCGGCCTCGCCGGCGCCGCCATCGCCGCCGACCTCGACAGCCACGGCATCGCCCACCGGTTGGTCGGCATCGCGGGGGAGAACCGCCGGACGTTCACCGTCGTCGACGTCGGCAGCGGAGACGCCACCGTCTTCAACGAGGCCGGTCCGGCGGTGTCCGGCGCGAGTGGCACGCGCTCCGCGAGCAGGTGCACCGGCTGCTTCCCGACGCGTCGGGTGCTCGTCCTCTCCGGAAGCCTTCCGCCCGGGC
>JAEVHO010000606.1 GCA_016802835.1 Micromonospora sp. ATA32
GCCGCCGACCCCCGGTTCGCGGGTGACCGGCCCCCCGGCCTGACCCCGGCCGGCGTGGGTGAGCTGCGCGGACTGAGCTTCCGCACCACCGGCGTGGAGTCGCCGCCGACCCCCGGTTCGCGGGTGACCGGCCCCCCGGCCTGACCCCGGCCGGCGTGGGTGAGCTGCGCGGACTGAGCTTCCGCACCACCGGCGTGGAGATCCTGGCCGGACTGATGAGCGGCCTCTGCGACATGGTCGCCAAGGATCTGACGATGCTGGAGTCCACCGTCGGCGGGCCGGTGCAGGTGGTGCTGGGCGGGGGCGCGATGACGGCCTCGGCCTGGTGGCGGGGGGCGTTCGCCGCCGCGCTCGCCCCCCGATCGGTGCTGCACCAGGCCAATCCGGAGATCGGCGCCACCGGCGCGGCGTTGGTGGCGCTGCGCCGCACCGGGCAGGCCGTCGCGCTCACCGACATCGGCCGGACGGACGAGCCCACCCCACCGACCACGACAGGTCGTTCCCGCCCCCAGTATCCTTCCTGAGCCGCTCCTCAGTCGGGCCGTTGACACAGCTCCCGGGCCTGGTTGGATGGACTCCGCCCCCCGATGTGCGGGCGCGAGGGACCGAGGAGGCATGTGTGGGCGCAGGTCCCGACGCGGCGCACAACGCGGTGTCGAGCCATCGCCGGCGTCGCTTCGACGTCCGCGTCGTACCCCACCGGCGTCGGTCCCCGTTCCGACTGCGCGACTGGCGGATGCGGACGAAGCTCGCCACCGTGCTGGTCATCCCATCAGTGGCGTTCCTGCTGCTGGCCGGGGTGCAGACCCGCAGCCTGGTCGGCCAGACCACCGCGCTGAGCGACTTCGCCCAACAGGTGACCATCGGTCGGGAGATCACCGCAGCGGTGCACCAGCTCCAGCAGGAACGCGACCGCTCCGCGGGCGAGCTGGCCGAGCTGCGCCGGGCCGGCGGCACCGCCGACCGGGACGCCGCGATCGGGGCGCTGAAGCCGCTGCAGACGGCCACCGACCAGGCGATGTCGGACCTGCGCCGGGCGGCGGCGCCGCTGGCCGACGCCGACGCGGCGTGGCGGGTCTCCTACTCCAAGGTCCTGCAGGCCTACGACCAGGTCATCTACATCCGCGCCGCGGTGCCGCCCGCGGTGCTCAGCAGCGACACGATCCTGAGCAACTACCACCGGGCCATCGACGCGCTGCTCAGCCTCCTCACCGAGCCGTCGCCCGGCGAGAAGCAGCCGGTGCTCAGCGACGCCGTGCTGCGCTACGTGCAGCTGGCCCAGGTGAAGGAACTCTCCTCCCGGGTCCGGGCCCAGCTCTACGAGGCCGCTCGCGCCGGCCGGTACGGGGTGGAGGACCAGGTCACCCTGACCGACCTGCGGGCCCAGCAGCTCACCGCCCTCGGCGCGTTCCGGGTCGCCGCGACCTCCGCCCAGATCCGACGGTACGACGACACCTCGGTCGACCCGGCCTTCGTCGCCGCCACCCGCCTGGAGGAGAAAAGCCTGCCGGCGGGCGGCGACCAACCGGCGGTGCTGCCCGCCGCCCAGTGGTGGGCCGCCAGCGAACAGCGTCAGGAACTGCTCCGGCAGCTCGAGGGCAGGGTGCTCGACGACGCCGTGACCCAGGCCCAGGACGCCAGCGCCGGCCAGCTGCGGGCCACCCTGCTGGTCGTCGGCGGCATCCTCACCGTGCTGCTGTTCGCCCTGCTGCTCGCCCTGCTGATCGGCCGGTCCATCGCCCGGTCGATGCGGCTGCTGCGCAGCCAGGCACTGCGGATCGCGCAGATAGAACTGCCCGACGCGCTGGACCGGCTCCGCGCCGTCAACGGTGGGGTCCCCGACATCGACGTGTCGCCGGCGGTCGTCCGCTCGCTCGACGAAATCGGCGAGCTGGCCGAGGCGTTCGTCGCAGTGCACCGCAGCGCGGTCAGCGTCGCCGTCGAACAGGCGATGATGCGCCGCAACGTCAACGCGATGTTCGTCAACCTCGCCCGCCGCAGCCAGGTGCTGGTCGAACGGCAGCTGGAACTGCTCGACGACCTGGAGCGCGAGGAGAGTGACCCCGAACAGCTGGAAAACCTGTTCAAGCTGGACCACCTCGCCGCCCGGATGCGCCGCAACGACGAGAGCCTGCTGGTGCTCGCCGGCACCGAGTCGACCCGCCGGTGGAACCGGCCGGTCAGTCTCGGCGCGGTGCTGCTCGCCGCCAGCGCCGAGATCGAGCAGTACCAGCGGGTACGACACGAGTCGGTGGCCGACCTGCACATCGTCGGGCACGTCATCGGTGAACTGGTACACATGCTCGCCGAACTGCTGGAGAACGCGACCGCCTTCTCCCGCCCGGACACCACGGTCCGCGTCAGCGCCCACGCCGACGGGGCCGGCGCAGTCGTGGAAATCGCCGACCGGGGCCTCGGGATGAGCCCGACAGCGTTGAACGAGGCGAACATTGTGCTCGCCGCCCCGCCGGCGGCCGACGTGGCCGCGTCCGAGCGGATGGGCCTGTTCGTGGTCAGCCACCTCGCCGCCCGGCACGCGGTGCAGGTACGCCTGGACGGCGGCGAACACGGCCTGGTGGCCCGGATCCGGATTCCCGCCGACCTGCTCGCACCGCCACCGGCCGCGGAACTGGCGTCGCCGGTGTCGCCGCGGCTGCTCACCACCGCGCTCGCCGGCCCGGCCCGCCTCGGCGTGCCGGCGGCACCGATGGACCTGCCAGTGGCCGGCCGGCCACCGCTGTCG
>JAEVHO010000607.1 GCA_016802835.1 Micromonospora sp. ATA32
TCTGGGTGGTTGTCGAGCCTGGGCGGCCGGGTCGTTTGTTGGGGCGGTAGCTGGGTCCGTTCATGAAGACCTGGTGGCTGGTGTTGATGAGCCGGTCGAGCAGAGATTCCGCGACGACGGGGTTCGGGAACAGCGGGTACCAGTCGGCGGGTGACCGGTTCGAGGTGGCGATCAGCGACCGTCCTGCTTGGGCGCGTTCGGAGATCAGTTCGTAGAGGTCGTCGGCTTGTTGGGCGGTGAGTTCCCGCATCGCGAAGTCGTCGAGGATGAGTAGTGCCGGTCGGGTGAGCTCGGCGAGGCGGCGGGGCCAGGTCCGGTCGGCGTGTCCGCCGGCGAGATCGGCGAGAGCACGGCTGGTTTTGAGGAACCGGACGTCGGCGCCGCGGCGGACAGCGAGGTGGCCGAGGGCTTGCGCGACATGGGTTTTCCCGACGCCGACGGGGCCGTGGAGCACGACTGATTCGCCGGCTTGCAGCCAGCGCAGGGCGGCGAGGTCGCGGATCTGCGCGGCGGGCAGTTTCGGGCTGGTGTGAAAGTCGAACTCTTCCAGGGTGGTGGCCTGCTCGAAACGGGCGCGGCGCAGCCGTCGTTGGATGCTCATGGTGTCGCGGCGGGTGATCTCGTCGTGGCAGAGGACTTGCAGGAAGTCCAGGTGTCCGAGTTCACCGGCCTGGGCTTGAGCGAGGCGGGCGTCGAGGGTGTGCAGCATGCCGGACAGTTTCAACGCGCGCAGGCTGTCGTGTAGGGCTGTGTCGACGACGGTCACGAGGTCTCCTTGCTCTGGTAGAGAAAACGGCCCAGGGCGGCCATCAGGTCCGCCCAGTCGGTGCCGGCGGGGCGGGGGAAACCGTTGCGCTGCAACACATCGGCGATGTCGAACAGCAGGCCGTAGGTGAACCGGGGATCGTTGCTGTCCGGTGCGGGCAGCGGATAGGCCGGCTGCTGCGGTGTGCTGGTGGTGGTGGTGTCGGTCATGCCAGCACCGCCGTCGGGCCCTCTGGCAGCTCGTCGTCGCCAGGACCGTCAGGGCGCCGGTTCGTGGTGGCCGGGTCCGCGTCGGGCGTGGCGTTCGTGGTGGGCAGGGCGATGACGTTCGCGAACAGCTGCGAAGGGCCGTGCAGGTGGGCTGCGCCCCGCCGTCACCGGTGGCCGCCGGTGGCGGGTCGGTCTCGGCGCCGGCGATCAGGATTCCCTTGACGGTGCGATAGGAGGGGTCACCCACCGCGATCGCCTTGCCGCAGGCGGCTTCCAGCCGAGCGGGGCTGTGTTTACCGGCCAGACCGAGCACGCCTTGCGCGGCGCGCAGCCGGAACAGGGCGTTGACCTGCAGCAGATCGTCGATGACCTGCCGGCAGGCGGGGCCGATCTCGGCCGCTCGGGTGCGGCACCAGGTCGGCGTGCGCATCGCGAAGGCGATCTTCTCCGGCGGGTAGTGACTCAGATCGGTCTGCTTGCCCTGCGGTTTACGGCCGTGTGTCGCGATCAGCTGCCCCTGGTGGAAGAACTGCACCACCAACGGCGTCGATCGGGCGTCGACGCGCTGACCCAGATATCGCCACGGGATCGAGTAGATCGTCTTACCGACCTTGGCGTGGATGTCCGGCCCGACCATCGCTGTCGACCACGTCGCGAGGACGAACGCCTTGGTAGGCAATGGTTGTAGCGTCTCGGCCTCGAGCGCGGCGAACACCGAGGCCGGCGCGGCGCCGGACAACGGCCGACACGCCCGCGCTCCGGCGACGTCGCGAGACCAGGCCAGCGCCGCGGACTGCATCTGGGCGAGGGAGGTGAACTCGCGGCCCCGCCAGAACGAGTCACGGACATACGGCATCGGCCGCTCGACGCGGGCCTTGTCCCGCGGCTTGCGGGACCGGGCCGGGTCGACCAGCGCCCCGTAATGGGCGGCCAGTTCGGCATACGAGCGGTTGATCTTCGGGTCGTAGAGGTCGGTGCGGTCCACCCCGGTGCGCAGGTTGTCCGGAACCAGCCGGCGCGGCACCCCGCCGAAGAACGCGAACGCCTCGACGTGTGCGGCGGTCCACGCGGCCTGGTCCATGACGAGCACCGGCCGCACGAACATGTGCCGCGAACACGCCAGGACCATCACGAACGCCCACACCCGCCGGCGCAGCCCGGTCGCCGGGTCGGCCCAATAGCCCAGATGCCCGTAGTCGATCTGGGCTTCCTCACCGGGCGGGGTGTCGGCCTCGTCGCGCAGCACCACGACCTGGTCGCGGCGCACCTGTTCAGGCAGGTTCGCAGCCACATACCGCTTCAGCGACGCCACGCTGGCGGTCAAGCCGTGTTCGTCACGCAGCCGCTGATGGATCGTCGCCTGCGTCACCCCGGCCTTGAGCATCTCGACGATGTAATCGTGATGCACGCCGATCGCAGGCCACGTCACCTGCCGCAGCCTGGTATCGGCCAGCTGCGGGAACCAGCGCAGCACCAGCGCAGCCCAGTCCTGCTGGGCCATCACCGGCCCGCCCGGTGTCAGCCCCGCCGCTACCGCCGGAGCCAGATACTTACGGATCGTCTTGCGATCCACACCCAGTGACACGGCCACCTCGCTGATCGAGCGGCCCGCATACCAGTGGATGAAGATCTCGGTCACATCGACCACGTCGAACGTTCTCCTCGCCATCGACTCCCTCACCCGTCGCCCGGACGAGGGAGGACTCTGCATGATCGCGAGGACCCACACCTACAGCACGCTCGTCATCCCCAT
>JAEVHO010000608.1 GCA_016802835.1 Micromonospora sp. ATA32
GTCCGGCGCAGCAGGCCGGCGGCTGGGCGACCGCGGCCGACGACGGCTGGCGCGCGGCCACCGCCGCGAGCGAGGTGCCGGTGGCGGAGACCACCCAGACCGGCCTGCCGAAGCGGACCCCCGATGGCGCAGCTCGTGCCGGGCGCGGTGGAGAAGCCCACCACCTCGGTGCAGCGGCGTACGCCGGAGGCCGTTCGGGGTCTGCTCTCCGCCTACCATCGAGGCGTGCAGCGCGGGCGTAGCCACCCCTCGGACAGCAACCCGACCAACCCGGAGGAGACTCCGGGAGGGCAGCAATCCTCGCAGTCTGGCTCAGGCCCGGTGGCCGGGAGCGGGCAGAAGGAGCAAGAAGGATGACAACTACGCAGGATCTCGGTTGGCTGCTGGCCAACTTCGCCGACCGGGTGCCCGGTGTCGCACACGCGGTCGCCGTCTCCGCGGACGGCCTGCTCCTCGCGTCGCCACGAGACCTTCCGCGTGACCGGGCCGACCAGTTGGCCGCGATCTCGTCCGGGCTCGTCAGCCTGACCCAGGGCGCCGCCCGCTGCTTCGAGGGCGGCGCGGTGCTGCAGACCGTGGTGGAGATGGACAATGGCTTCCTGTTCCTGATGTCCATCTCGGACGGCTCGTCGTTCGCGGTGCTCTCCGCACGAAGCTGCGACGTCGGGCAGGTCGGGTACGAGATGGCGCTCCTGGTCGACCGGGTCGGCGACGCACTGACCCCGCAGCCGCGCGCGGCCGCGGGCATGCTGGGCTGACCCGCGCTGACCACTGGTCGGCACGGCAACAACAACACGAACGACGGGTTCCACCGGGGCGAGCCGGTGTCGGGTACGAGGGAGGTGAGCGGCGACATGGTCGATCGTGACGAACCGACCGGGGCGTTGGTCCGTCCATACGCCGTGACCCGTGGTCGTACCCGCCCTCGGCTCGACATCGCCCTGGAGGCGCTCGTCGAGACGACGGCTCGCGGTCGGGCCGCTGCCAGTGGTAATGGCGGCCAGGGTCGCGAGCATCAATACATCGCCGCGCTGTGTGACGGACGCGTGCAGTCACTCGCCGAGATCGCGGCGCGGCTGCAGCTTCCGCTCGGCGTGGCCCGGGTGCTCATCGCCGACATGGCGACGGACGGCCTGGTCGCGGTCCACGAGCCGACCATCTTGGACGACTCGGACGACGCGGTGGGCACTGAACTGCTGGAGAGGGTGCTGAGTGGACTTCGCAGGCTCTGACATGTCGCACCGCCCGCCGACCCCGAGCGGGCGCGTGACATCGGCGAAGATCGTTATCGCCGGTGGATTCGGCGTCGGTAAGACGACGCTGGTCGGCTCGGTCTCGGAGATCACGCCGCTGACCACCGAGGCCATCATGACCACCGCCGGCGTGGGCGTCGACGACACCCGGCAGGTGCCGGGCAAGACGACGACCACGGTGGCGATGGACTTCGGCCGTATCTCGATCGACCGGGACCTGATCCTGTACCTGTTCGGTACGCCGGGACAGACCAGGTTCTGGTTCATGTGGGACGAGCTGGTCCGCGGCGCCATCGGCGCCGTCGTGCTGGTCGACACCCGCCGGTTGGCCGACTGCTTCGCGGCCATCGACTTCTTCGAGCACCGGCGGCTGCCGTACCTGGTGGCCATCAACTGCTTCGACGGGATGCAGTACCACGACCCGCAGGACGTCCGGGACGCGCTGGCGATCTCGACCGACGTCCCGGTGGTGGCCTGCGACGCCCGTAACCGGGAGTCGACCAAGCACGTGCTGATCTCGCTGGTCGAGTACGTGCTGACGATGCGTCGCTCGCGCGCCGTCGCCCCCGCCTGACCGGCAGCTGACGCGAACGCGCCCGGTAGCGGCCTCGGCCGCCACCGGGCGCTCGTCGCTGCCAGGATTCGGGTGCGCCGGGATGCTCTCCGCGAACTGCCGAGCCACGACGCAGCCGGGTATGCGGCGGTGGCCGCCGGCTGCGGGACGGCGGGGGTAGCCGGTATCAGACGGCGCTGGCCGCGCCGCTCGACCCGGACCACCTCGGGGTGGCCGAGGGGAGCGGGGGTGGGTGACGCCGGTCGCCCGACGAGCGCGTCCGGCTCAGGAGATCCGGGTCCAGGCGCCGTTGTCGACGGTGTAGACGCCCAGCGAGGCCCGCTCCATGCCGCTGTGCCGGCTCGGCGCGAAGGCGTACGGCCCGGCCATCCCCTCGCCGACCTGCGAGCGCAGGTACGCCCGGATGCGCCCATGGTCGACGCTGCCCGCCGAGCGGGCCGCGTCGGCGATCAGCGTGAGAGCGTCCGACGCGTACGGGGCGAAGCCGCTGAAGCCGCCGTACTGCTGGATTTGACGATCTCTCCGCCCTAAAGGACGGAGATTCCCTCCACGCTGCGCGTGGAACACGCGGCGTCCGGGTGGATTACCGCTTCGCCGCGCGGTGCCACCATCGCTGGTGGTCTTACCTGCGCTCCACGGTCGTTTAGGCTCTCGGCGCGTCCCGCCGCGAGCACGTTCATGGCCGCGTTGACGTCCCGGTCGTGGGCCGACCCGCAGGGGCAGGTCCATGATCGGACGTTGAGCGCGATCTTGTCGTTGATCCGGCCACAGTCCGAGCACATCTTCGTGCTGGGGAAGAACCGATCTACCCGGCCGAATGCCCGCCCGTACCGGGCGGCCTTGTACTCCAACATGCCGGTGAAACTGGCCCAGCCCGCATCGTGCACGGACTTGGCGAGC
>JAEVHO010000609.1 GCA_016802835.1 Micromonospora sp. ATA32
GGCCGCACGCCTGCACCAGCCGGTGGAGGCGACCTTTCGAGCACTACCTGGCCACCCGCACCATCGAACTCCTCGAACGGTACGCGGAGGCCGCCCGGGACCGCGACCAGCCGTTCTTCCTCGCCCTGCACTTCTTCGGCCCGCACCTGCCGTACATCCTCCCGGACGAGTACTTCGACCTGGTCGATCCCGCGGACGTCGAACTGCCGCGCTCGGTCGCCGAGACCTTCCACGGCAAACCCCCGGTGCAGAAGAACTACAGCGCGCACTGGACCTTCGACACCATGCCGATCGAGACCACCCGCAAACTCATCGCCGTGTATCACGGCTACGTGGCGCTCATCGACCGGCAGATCGGGCGCGTGCTGGACGCCCTGCAACGCCTCGGTCTCGTCGAGGACACCTCGGTGTTCTTCACCTGCGACCACGGAGAGTTCACCGGCGCGCACCGGCTGCACGACAAGGGGCCGGCGATGTACGAAGACATCTACCGCACCCCGGGCCTGCTCCGGGTGCCCGGTGAGCCGGGCGGCGTGGTCCGCACCGAATTCGTCAGCCTGCTGGACTGCACGGCGACGATCCTCGAACTCGCCGGTCTCGACCCGAAGGCGGCGGTCGACTCGCGCAGCCTGCTGCCGCTGGTCGGCGGCGGTGAGGCACGCTGGGAGGAGGACATCGTGTGCGAGTTCCACGGCCACCACTTCCCGTATGCGCAGCGGATGCTGCGGACGGACCGCTACAAGCTCGTGGTCAACCCCGACTCGGTGAACGAGCTGTACGACCTGCAGCACGACCCGGACGAGCTGCTCAACATCTACGAGCACCCCGAGATGGCGGAGATCCGGACCCGGATGATGCACCGGCTGTACCAGCTCCTGCAGGAACGGGGCGACAAGTTCTACCACTGGATGACGTCCATGTACGACGTCGGCGAGACCCGCTACGACCCGACGCTGAGCGGCCTGGACGAGGCGACCTACCGGGGGTCGAACCCGTGACCTCGGCTGCGTTGAACGGCCGACCCCGGCGGCCCGACATCGTCATGATCCTCACCGACGATCACGCCGCGCACGCGGTCAGCGCCTACGGGTCGGCCGTCAACCGCACGCCGCGGATCGACGAGATAGGCGAGCACGGGGTCCGCTTCGAAAACTGCTTCGTCACCAACTCGCTGTGTTCGCCGAGTCGCGCCACGATACTCACCGGCACCTACAGCCACGTGAACGGCGTGAAAACCCTCGTCACGCCGATCGACGCGGCCCAGCCGACCTTCGTCTCCGAGCTCCGCGACGCCGGCTACCGCACCGCGATCGTCGGCAAGTGGCACCTGGGGGACGGCGCGGGGCACGACCCGCAGAACTTCGACTACTGGGACGTACTCATCGAACAGGGCGAGTATTTCGATCCCCGGTTCCTCTCCGCCGAGGGCCTGCGTACCGAACGCGGCTACGCCACGGACGTCATCACGGACCTGTCCCTGCGGTGGCTCGACTCGCTGGACGGGGACGACCCGTGGTGCGTCCTGATCTGCCACAAGGCGCCCCACCGCTCGTGGGAGCCCGACGAGGCGCACGCCGGAATGTACGCGGGCCACATCCCGGTGCCCGCCACCTTCGCCGACGACTACGCCACGCGCACCTCGTCGGCGCGACGAGCAGCCATGCGGATCGCGGACCACCTGACGGTGGAGGACCTCAAACAGCCGGTCCCCGACGGGATGTCGTACGAGGAGCAGGCCCGGTGGAAGTACCAGCGGTACATGGAGGACTACCTGGCCTGCGTCGCCTCCGTCGACGACAACGTGGGCCGGGTCATCGACTGGCTCCGGCAGCGGGGCCGTTTCGACGACACCGTCCTGATCTACTCCTCCGACCAGGGCTTCTTCCTGGGTGAGCACGGGTGGTTCGACAAGCGCTTCATGTATGAAGAGTCGCTGCGTATGCCCCTGCTGCTGAGCTGTCCACGGGCGGTCGCCGGCGGCCAGGTGCACGACGGGATCGTCACGAACGTCGACTTCGCACAGTCGATCCTGGACGCGCCGGCGTGCCGTACCACGAGCGGATGCAGGGCCGCAGTTTCTGGCCCGACCTCACCGGCACCCGGGGCGAGCCCCCGGCGGAGGGGATGTACTACAGGTACTGGGAGCACGACGACAGCAACCACCGGATACCAGCCCACTACGGATACCGTACCGCCCGCCACAAGCTCATCTACTTCTACAACGACGGCCTCGGCGTCCCCGGCAGCTCATCGCGAACCTATCCACCGGAGTGGGAGCTCTACGACCTGCTCGAGGATCCGAACGAGGTGCGCAACGTCTATGACGACCCCGCTTACGTCGAGGTACGTGAGGACCTCAAGGCGCGAATGTGGCTGGCCCAGGCGGCCGTCGGCGACGAACCGCACCCGAGCCACCCGGTGCCGGAGCGTCTCCGCCGGGACCGCCCGGCCGCGAGCTGGTCGGAGTGCCGATGAACCAACGGCACGACGATCCCCGGGAGCACCGCTCCGCCTGCTGCGCACCCGGCGTGCGAGCCGTCCAGGCGGCGCTCGGACCCGGTGATCCCCCCGGTCGCGGCCCCCCGAGCCCGAGCCAAGCGTCACCGCCCGGTCCCCCGCCGCAACCGCGGCCGCGCGGTCGGCCACCAGCCGGCACACCGCCGCACAGGTGGACGTGCCGGGCGGCCGGTTCCGGATGGGCGACGCAAGCGGCGACGGCAACGCCG
>JAEVHO010000610.1 GCA_016802835.1 Micromonospora sp. ATA32
GTTCCCGCCGGAGAGCACCATTGCGCCCACGCCGAGGCTCGCCACCAGGGTGGCCGCGGCGGCGGCGCCACCGATCAGCAGGGCGCGCGGGCAGGCGGCGGCCGGTACGGTGCCGCCCCTCCGCGGACCGCGGCGGAGCGGCGCGGTGAGGTCGGCCGACTGCGGTCCGGCAGCCCGACCCGAAGGCGGGCGGCGAACCGGTCATCGGGCCCGTACGCCGGCCCGGCGAACTGGTCACCGGACTCGTGGGCCGGCCCGGCGAACGGGTCGGCGGGCTCATAGGCCGGCCCGGCGGGCGGGGCGAAGGGCAGCCCGCCGGTCGGCTCGAAGGGCCGCTCGGGGGTCGGGTGGACCGGCTGGCTCACCGTCGTCGGGGCGTCGTACGTCGGGTGCCACCGCTCGGTGGACCGGTCCCCGTGCCACACGTCACCCGGCTGCGCCGGTTCGTCGCCGAACAGGTAGGACGAGCGCGGTTCGGGGCGGTCGGTCAGCCAGGCCGGCGGTTCGTCGGTCGGTGGCTCGGGACGTCGCGGGGCGCCATCCGGGTCGATCGGGTCGTTCCAGCCGTACACGCCTGTGCCTCCACAGGGTCGGGTTGCGGGCCGGGGTGACGCTACGGGTGGGCCGTCACCTGCGGCAACGTGGCTAAGAAAGAGTTAAGGCGAATCGGACTCGCGGGGCGACCGTTCCCGCATTCCCAGGCGTACAGTTAAGTAGTCCGGACAGAGCGTGTCCGAGCCTTGTGGCGGCCCCCCTGCAAGTGGACAGGTTGACGTAGAGATGATCTACGGCCTGGGTGAACTTGACGAAGGAGGGGGTTTCGGCTCAATATATAGGTGTCGCCAGTCGCGCCCGGTCATGTCCGCTTATCGCTGGAATGACAGCCGCGAACGAGATGGGCGCGCGTTGGCCGGCCTTTCCGGCAGCGCATATCAAGGAGTCAGCATGGCGAAGGCCCTCTACGGCCACGTAGGTGCAGCGCCCGACCGGCGTCTGCTCGACGAGGTCACCCGACTGCGTGCCAGGGTTCAGGCACTGGAGTTCGAGATCACGCGTCTGCGCGCCGACAATGATCGGCTCGCGGCGGCCGCGGCGGAGGCTGACGACCTCCTCCGGCTGGCTGAGCCCGCGCTGACCTGATCTCCGGATGTCGGAAAACTGAATCGCACTACGCAAAAAGCGCGCCGACACTTATGTGCCGGCGCGCAGCTCTGTCCCCACAATTTCCTGGCCCGAATTGCGATCTTGCGGCCGTCATGAACGTGAACGGCGAGCCTGCTCAACGGCGCGAATCGCAGCGCGCGCCGCGCGGGGATCAGTTGATCTCGGGGTTCCCCCGGCCATGGGAAATTGGCGATCCCGGACGGTACCCGGGGGCCGTCGGGGCCGTCGGCGGAGCCGCCCGGGGCGGGTCGCGTGCCCGGAGAGTGCCCACCCCGGGTTAGTCTGCGGGTTCACCAGGTCCGCGCAGCCGGCGACGGTACGGCGGCCACCGGACGAGGATCGAGAAGGTGCATCTCAAGAGCCTGACGGTGAAGGGCTTCAAGTCCTTCGCCTCCGCGACGACGTTCAAGCTGGAGCCGGGGATCACCTGCGTGGTGGGCCCGAACGGCTCCGGCAAGTCCAACGTCGTCGACGCCATCGCCTGGGTGCTCGGCGAGCAGGGCGCCAAGGCGCTGCGCGGCGGCAAGATGGAGGACGTCATCTTCGCCGGCACCGCCGGGCGGGCGCCGCTCGGCCGGGCCGAGGTCACCCTCACCATCGACAACACCGACGGCGCGCTGCCGATCGAGTACACCGAGGTCTCCATCACCCGCCGGATGTTCCGCTCCGGCGAGAGCGAGTACGAGATCAACGGCGACTCCTGCCGGCTGCTCGACATCCAGGAGCTGCTCTCCGACTCCGGTATCGGCCGGGAGATGCACATCATCGTCGGCCAGGGGCGGCTCGACGGCATGCTGCACGCCAAGCCGGAGGACCGGCGGGCGTTCATCGAGGAGGCGGCCGGCGTCCTCAAGCACCGCAAGCGCAAGGAAAAGGCGCTGCGCAAGCTCGACGCGATGCAGATCAACCTGAACCGGCTCACCGACCTCACCGCCGAGCTGCGCCGCCAACTCAAGCCGCTCGGTCGGCAGGCCGAGGTGGCCCGGCGGGCCGCCGCCATCCAGGCCAACCTCCGCGACGCCCGGCTGCGGCTGCTCGCCGACGACCTGGCCACCCTGCGGACGACCCTCGACAGGGAGATCGCCGACGAGACCGCGCTGCGGGAGCGGCGCGAGCAGTTCGAGGCGGAGCACACCGAGGTGCAGGGCCGCCTCGGTGAGCTGGAGGCGGCGCTGGCCGAGGACGCGCCGCTGCTCGCCACCGCCCAGGACACCTGGTACAAGCTCTCCGCGCTGCAGGAACGCTTCCGGTCGATCGAGCAGCTGGCCCGGGAGCGGCTTCGCCACCTCAGCGCCAGCGGCGACGACGAGCGCCCCGGCCGGGACCCGGACCAGTTGGAGGCCGAGTCGCAGCGGGTCCGCGAGCAGGAGGAGGAGTTGCGCGCGGCGCTGACCGACGACCAGATCCGGCTCGCCGAGGCGGTGGAGCACCGGCAGGAGCTGGAGCGGCAGCTCGCCGGCGCCGAGCGGGCGCTGGTCGCCGCGGCCAAGGCGATCGCCGACCGCCGGGAGGGGCTGGCGAAGCTCACCGGACGGTCAACTCCGCCCGCGCCCGGACCAC
>JAEVHO010000611.1 GCA_016802835.1 Micromonospora sp. ATA32
CGAACCGGTCCCGGTGGACCCGAAGTTCCGCTGGGACACCCTGGACGACAACCAGCCGGCCCGCTTCACCAGCTTCCTGGCCGGCCTGCGCCCGGCCGCACGGCCCACCCTGCACTTCCTGCATCTGCTGATGCGCATTCGCCCCGAGGACTCCTACCGGGAGCTGAGCCGGGCCGAGGCCGGGCTGGACGCCGCCGAACCGGTCCCGGTGGACCCGAAGTTCCGCTGGGACACCCTGGACGACAACCAGCCGGCCCGCTTCACCAGCTTCCTGGCCGGCCTGCGCCCGGCCGCGCGGCCCACCCTGCACTTCCTGCATCTGCTGATGCCGCATTCGCCGTGGCGGTTCCTGCCCTCCGGTGCCCGGTACGACGCCCCGGAGGACCTGCCGAACGACGGCGCGGGCTGGGTCGACCTGGCCCGGCAGCGGCACCTCGCGCAGGTCGGCTACACCGACCGGTTGATCGGCGAGACGCTGCGTACGCTGCGCGCCACCGGGCTCTACGACAAGGCGCTGATCCTGGTCACCGCCGATCACGGGGTCAGCTTCAGCCGGGGGTTCCAGGGCCGGGGGATGGACGCCATCCGCGCGGCTCCCGCCGAGGTGGCCGCGGTGCCGATGTTCGTCAAGGAGCCCGGGCAGCGCGCCGGCCGGGTCGACGACCGCAACTGGGAACACGTCGACCTGCTGCCTACCATCGCCGACTACGCGCACATCAGGATCCCGTGGCAGCTGGACGGGCGCTCGGCGCGCCAGTCCCCGCGCGAGCGCGCCGACAAGAGGTTCTACGACCGTCCCGGGGAACCGGTGACCATTCCCGGCGGGGTGCCGCGCCACGGCCCCGCCGACGCCGCATCCGCTGGTCGGCACCGCCGTCGGCGACCGTCCGGATCGGCGGGACCGCCCGGGTGACGAACCTGGCCGCGTTCCGGGCCGTCGACCCGGCCCGCGGCGAGCTGCCCGCGCTGGTCTGGGGCACCGTGCCGGGCCGGGTCCTCGACGGCACGCTGCTGGCGGTGGCGCTCAACGGCCGGGTGGGCGCGGTCGTCCCGGTGGTGCCGCCGGACACGGGCGGTCGCCGGTTCGCCGCCTTCCTCCCCGATGACCGGTTGTTCCGCGCCGGGGACAACCGGCTGGAGATCTACCAGATCCAGCCTGGCGGTACGCTTCGCCGCCTCACGCTCTCCTGACGTAACCCTTCCGCGCCCGCCCGGGCCAGGGTTTCCGATCCGGCAGGTCGGGAATCGGGTGACGCATACCTCACCGCCGAACCACGGCGGGCGGTATCTCGGACACCGCGATTACGGTAAAAGCGAAGGCAATTCAACGAAGATCTGCCGGCGAAGCGAGGAACCACATGACGGAAGTCAAGCTCGATCACCCCGGTGGGCAGCTTTCGATGCCGGTGCAAGGCGCGGTCGAGGGCCCCGCGGGCATCAAGGTCGGCAAGCTGCTGCAGGAAACCGGGATGACCACGTACGACCCCGGTTTCGTCAACACCGCGGCCTGCTCCTCCGCGATCACCTACATCGACGGTGACGCGGGCATCCTGCGCTACCGGGGGTACCCGATCGAGCAGCTGGCCCAGAAGTCCTCCTTCCTGGAGGTCTCCTACCTCTTGATCTACGGTGAGCTGCCCACCCCGCAGCAGCTCACCGAGTTCACCGAGCGGATCCGGCGGCACTCGCTGCTGCACGAGGAGATGCGCCGCTTCTTCGACGGCTTCCCGCGGGACGCGCACCCGATGGCCGTGCTCTCCTCGGCGGTCAGCGCCCTGTCGACCTTCTACCAGGACAGCCTGGACCCGTTCGACCCCGAGCACGTCGAGATGTCCACGGTCCGGCTGATGGCGAAGGTCCCCACCATCGCCTCGTACGCCTACAAGAAGTCCATCGGCCAGCCGCTGCTGTACCCGGACAACTCGCTGGGCTACGTGGAGAACCTCCTGCGGATGACGTTCGGCGTGCCGGCCGAGCAGTACGAGATCGACCCGGTGATGGCCCGCGTGCTGGACATGCTGTTCGTCCTGCACGCCGACCACGAGCAGAACTGTTCCACCTCGACCGTCCGGCTGGTCGGTTCCAGCAACGCCAACCTCTTCGCCTCGGTCTCGGCGGGCGTCAACGCGCTCTTCGGACCGCTGCACGGCGGCGCCAACCAGGCCGTGCTGGAGATGCTGCAGGAGATCCAGGCCGACGGCGGCGACGTGCAGTCCTTCGTCCGCAAGGTCAAGGACAAGCAGGACGGCGTCAAGCTGATGGGCTTCGGCCACCGGGTCTACAAGAACTACGACCCGCGCGCCGCCATCGTGAAGAAGGCCGCCCAGGACGTGCTCGGCCGGATGGCCAAGCCGGACCCGCTGCTGGACATCGCGATGCAGCTGGAGGAGATCGCCCTCGGCGACGACTTCTTCGTCTCGCGCCGGCTGTACCCGAACGTGGACTTCTACACCGGCCTGATCTACAAGGCCATGGGCTTCCCGACGAAGATGTTCACCGTGCTGTTCGCGCTCGGCCGGCTCCCCGGCTGGATCGCCCAGTGGCGCGAGATGATCAACGACCCGGAGACCAAGATCGGCCGCCCGCGGCAGGTCTACGTCGGCTCCCCGGAGCGGGACTACCGGCTCCCCGGCTGGATCGCCCAGTGGCGCGAGATGATCAACGACCCGGAGACCAAGATCGGCCGCCCGCGGCAGGTCTACGTCGGCTCCCCGGAGCG
>JAEVHO010000612.1 GCA_016802835.1 Micromonospora sp. ATA32
TGGACGCCGGGTCGCCGCCCTCGTGCCCGTGCCGGTGGCCGAGCAGATCGACCAGCCACCGGGTTAGAGCACTGCTCGGGCCTTGGTGGCCCTCCCAGCGCGGGCCTTCACCCCCGCCCTGAAGGGCGGAGCACTGGCCCGCATCCCGGTAGCTGTAGCTACTCGCTTGGCTACTTCCGTCCCCGGAAATGACGAAGGGCATCCGTCGTATCCGACGAACGCCCCGGTCATCAAGGGTGGAGCCGAGGGGACTCGAACCCCTGACCCCCACACTGCCAGTGTGGTGCGCTACCAGCTGCGCCACGGCCCCTTGCCACTGTCCCGGTCGCCCGGGCACTCGCAAAATAATACACACGTCGGCCGGCATGGTCATCTCGCGGGGTCCCCCTCGCGGCACCGGGTCAGTTGAGCGCGACATCCGGCGGGAAGTGGGCCACCGCGGCCATCATGCCACCCTGCCGCCGCAACACCATCGGCCAGAGATCGTCGGGCCGGTCGACGAAGGCGTCCCCGGGCAGCGCGTCCAGCAGGAACCAGGAGCCGTCCTCGATCTCCTGCTCCAGCTGCCCAGAACCCCAGCCGGAGTAGCCGGCGAAGACCCGGACGCCGGTGATGCTCTCCCGCAGCCGCTCCGGGTCCACCGAGAGGTCGATCGTGCCGATCGCCCCGGAGACCTGGTGGAAGCCCTTGAGCCGCTTCACCGGGTTGCGCATCCGGGCCAGGCAGATCGCCGAGTCCGGCTGCACCGGGCCGCCCTCGAAGAGCACCGCCGGGTGGCGGGCCAGGTCGCTCCAGTCACCGAGGACGTCGGCGACCGGCACCTCGGTGGCCCGGTTCAGCACCACGCCGAGCGCCCCACCGGCCTCGTGGGCGACGAGCATGACGACCGTACGGTCGAAGTTCGGGTCCTTCAGCGCCGGAGTCGCGACCAGCAGCCGTCCGCTCATCGACTCCATCGCACGACCGCCGATCGCCCGTCCCTCTCCCTGCATGTCCGACATCCGTCAACCGTGTGCCGACCGCACCGGGCCGACTCGGTCGGACGGCATCATCCGCGCTCTCAACGCCATGCCTGGCACCATAGCCTGCACCCATGGTGGTGGCTAAGGTCTGACGGGCGGGTGATCGAACAGGATCGAGGGAGTGGCGATGGGTCCAACGGCGGAACTCGCGGTGATCGGCGGCTCGGGGCTGTACGCCCTCCTCGACGGCGCCACCGAGCACGCGTTGGAGACGCCGTACGGAGCGCCGTCGGACGCGATCACGATCGCCGAGCTGGGCGGTCGCCAGGTGGCGTTCCTGCCCCGGCACGGGCGCGACCACCGCTACCCGCCGCACCTGATCCCGTACCGGGCGAACCTCTGGGCTCTGCGCTCCCTCGGGGCACGCCAGATCCTCGCCCCCTGCGCGGTCGGCGGCCTGCGGCCGGAGCTGGGCCCGGGCACCTTCGTCGTGCCCGACCAGCTGATCGACCGGACCAGCGGCCGCACCCAGACGTACTACGACCGGGGCGCGGTGCACGTCTCCTTCGCCGACCCGTACTGCCCGGTGGGCCGGCGGACGCTGGTGACCGCCGCGGCCGGACGTAACGTGGCGGCGGTGGACGGCGGCACGGTCGTGGTGGTGGAGGGGCCCCGCTTCTCCACCCGCGCCGAGTCCCGGTGGTTCGCTTCGATCGGCGGCACGGTGGTCAACATGACCGGCCACCCGGAGGCGGTGCTCGCCCGCGAGCTGGCCCTCTGCTACACCTCGATCGCGCTGGTCACCGACCTGGACGCGGGCGTGGAGAGCGGCGAGTCGGTGACCCAGGAGGAGGTGTTCCGGGTCTTCGGGGAGAACACCGAGCGGCTACGCGGGGTGCTCCTGGACGCGGTCACCGCGCTGCCGGCCGAGCGGGACTGTCCGTGCGGGCAGGTCCTCGACGGGATCAAGTTGCCCTTCCCGCTGCCCTGACCGGCGACCGGGTGCCCGAAGCACCCGATTAGCGCGGATAAGTGAGTCTTCTCCCGATAGATTCGGCAGGTCGGGGAACTGATCACCGAGCCATCTCCGGCGGAAGGCAGCACCGCGCCGCGACACGGAGGCAGTTGGCGATGGCAACGGTCCGCGACACGACGTACGACCTGCTCCGCTCCCTGGGCATGACCACCCTCTTCGGCAACCCGGGCTCCACCGAGGAGCCCTTCCTCCAGGACTTTCCGGACGACTTCCACTACGTCCACGCCCTCCAGGAGGCGTCGGCGATGGCGATGGCCGACGGATACGCCCAGGCCACCTGCCGCCCCGCCCACGTCAACCTGCACACCGCGCCGGGCACCGGGAACGGGATGGGCAACCTCGTCACCGCCTGGCACAACAAGACTCCGCTGATCGTCACCGCCGGCCAGCAGACCCGGGAGATGCTGCTGATCGAGCCCCGGCTGACCAGCCTGCGCGCGGCGGAACTTCCCCAGCCGTACGTCAAGTGGAGCTACGAACCGGTCCGGGCCCAGGACATCCCGGCGGCCCTGATGCGGGCGTACGCGACCGCGGTGCAGCCACCGGCCGGGCCGGTCTTCCTCTCCCTGCCGCTGGACGACTGGCACCAGCCGGCGCCGCCCCCGCCCCAGGTCCGCAGCGTCGCGACCCGGTTCGCACCCGACCCGCGACGGCTCGGTGAGTTCGCGGCGATCGTGGCCGGCAGCCGATCCCCGGCGCTGGTGCTCGGCGCGGCCG
>JAEVHO010000613.1 GCA_016802835.1 Micromonospora sp. ATA32
CCGGCGCGGGTGGTCCCGGCGACGGTCTGGGCCGCCCTGGACTGCCCGGGCGGCTGGGCCGTGATCGCCCCCGGCCGCCCGTACGTGCTGGGCCGGATCGCCGTGGTCGTCACCGCGCTGCCCGAACCGGGCGACGA
The DNA here is from genome assembly GCA_016802835.1 of Micromonospora sp. ATA32. Lineage (GTDB taxonomy): Bacteria > Actinomycetota > Actinomycetes > Mycobacteriales > Micromonosporaceae > Micromonospora. Next base: position 138 of record JAEVHO010000613.1, read on the forward strand.
GTGCGTGGTGACCGGCGCGATGCTCCGCGCCGAGGGCCGCCGCGCGCTGGTGCACACCAGCCTGTACGGCCCGACCGGCACACTGCTCGGGCACGCCCGGGCGACCTGGATCGCGCTCCCGCCGGCCTGACCCGTCCTACCTGGGGATGATCGCCCTCCTGCCTGCGGTGGAGGCGGATCTACGGACCGCGCCTGATTGACCCCGTTGCGCCGGCAGGCCACGCTGTGCGACGGCGCCTCCGCAACGGCGCCTGACCTCCGGCGCGTCCCCGCGCCGCCGCACGATAGGAGAACGATGTCTGACGGGCAGCGAAGCCCTACCACCGTCGACGGTCAGATCGTGGTGTCCGGCCTGACGAAGCAGTACAAGAACGTCCGGGCGGTCGACGACCTGTCCTTCACCGTCGAGCCGGGGCGGGTGACCGGCTTCCTCGGCCCGAACGGCGCCGGCAAGACGACCACCCTGCGCATGCTGCTGAACCTGGTCACCCCGACCGGCGGCGAGGCCACCATCAGCGGACGCCGGTACGCCGACCTGACGGATCCGCTGCGGCATGTCGGCGCGGTGCTGGAGGCGTCCAGCGCGCACAAGGGCCGCACCGGCGTCAACCACCTCCGGGTGATCTGCGCGGCGGCCGGGCTGCCGCGGCAGCGGGCCGACGAGGTGCTGGCCATGGTGGGGCTGACCCCTGCGGCGAAGCGCAAGTTCAAGGGCTACTCGCTGGGCATGAAGCAGCGCCTCGGCATTGCCGCCGCCATGCTCGGTGACCCCCGGGTGCTGATCCTGGACGAGCCTGCCAACGGGCTGGACCCGGAGGGCATCCGCTGGATGCGCGGCTTCCTCAAGGCGCTTGCCACCGAGGGCCGGACCGTGCTGGTCTCCAGCCACCTGCTGTCGGAGATGCAGCTGCTCGCCGACGACGTCGTGATCATCGCGGCCGGCAAGCTGGTCCGGCAGGGGCCGGTGGACCAGGTGCTCGGCTCGATGGCCCAGGGCGCCCGGGTGCGGGTGCGTACGCCGCAGGCGGACGCGCTGACCAAGGCGCTGCGCGAGCAGTCGGCCACGGTCGACGTGGACGAGCACGGCACGCTGCTGGTCGGCGGGGTGAACGCCCCGACGATCGGCCGGGCCGCGCTGGCCGCGCAGGTGGAGCTGCACGAACTGACCACGGAGCGACCCGACCTGGAACGGGTCTTCCTGGAGCTGACGGCCGGAAAGGCGGGCATCCGATGAACCTCGTCCGATCCGAGCTGCTCAAGATCCGTACGACCAGCACCTGGTGGCTGCTGGCCATCGGCGCCTTCGTCGCCACCGCCCTCGCGTTCGCGATCAACGCGTGGCTCGCGCACAGCGCGTTCAGCGGCAACGCCGAGGAGCTCGGACTGAGTCCGGAGCAGGTCACCGCCTCCTACCAGGCCTCCCAGATCTACACCTCCGGCCAGTTCTTCGGCCTGCTGTTCGTGATGCTGATCGGCATCCTGATGGTCACCAACGAGTTCTTCCACCAGACGGCGACCACCACCTTCCTCGCCACCCCGCGCCGCACCTCGGTGATCTTCAGCAAGCTGGCCGCGGCGTCCCTGCTGGGCTTCGCCTTCTGGCTGGCCACCGCGGTGATCGACCTGATCGCCGGCGCGATCTTCCTGAGCACCGAGGGCGTCGGCTCCCAGCTGGGCGAGTGGGACGTCCAGCGGGCCCTGCTGCTCAACCTGCTGGCGTACGCCGTCTGGACGGTGCTGGGCGTGGGCATCGGGACCCTGATCCCCAACCAGTTGGGCGCCGTGATCACCGCCTCGGTGCTCTACCTGGTCGGCACCCAGGTGGCCCAGTTGCTGTTCTTCCTGCTCTCCAACTGGCTGGACAGCGAGGCGGTGCTGAAGTGGCAGGTGATCCTGCCCTCCATCGCGTCCCAGGTGATGATCAGCGGGAACGGGTCGGCCATGCTGCCCGCGTGGTGGGCGGGCGCTCTGGTGCTCGCCGGGTATGCGCTGGTCAGCGGTGCCACCGGCATCCTGATCACCCGGCGGCGCGACATCTCCTGACCTGCCCGAACAGGTCGGCGATCGACCGGTCCCGGGGTGGTGGCGTGACGGCCACCGCCCCGGGACCGTCTCGTTAGCAGCAGTCGGACGAACACGCAGCGTTTGCTGAACTTCTGGCATCTTCTGTGAAACGGGCCACGGCCCGGAGGCGGAAATGCCTGCGGGATCCGTACGGCGTAGCCTGGGACCGTCCTCCGCTCGCCCGGATTCGGGCAGGGTGGACACCGCGTGACACACAGAACCCGCGTGAAAGAGGCGATTACCGGCCGTGTCGACCCAGCAGACTTCGCAGGAGAACCCACTGGCGGGTTTCGGCCCGAACGAGTGGATCGTCGAGGAGATGTACCAGCGCTACCTCGCCGACCCCACCAGCGTCGATTCGGCCTGGCATGACTTCTTCGCCGACTACCGACCGGCCCCGGGCGCGGCCACGCCACGTCCTGCCGAGCAGAAGGCGCCGGCGCCCCGCCGCCAAGCCGGAGCCCCGCCGGCCAGCAGGAGCCCGGGCCGCCCACGGGTCGCCCCAGCCGGC
>JAEVHO010000614.1 GCA_016802835.1 Micromonospora sp. ATA32
CAGCACATAGAAGATCGAACTCAGGATCAACCGGTCGTCGTACACCCGCGGGCGTCCCCCTTTACGCAGGTCACGCACCGGCATCAGCGGACCGAGGACGGCCCACATCGCGTCAGTCACGCTGGACGGATAGCATCTGCGGGCGTCATCCCCGCCACGATTGTTGTTGCACACACATCACGATCATGGCGGGGATGACTGCTGTGTCGAGCACCGACCATCGACGTGTCTCGCCGTAACCACCGGCAGTCAGCCGGTTACCCGACGGCCTCTCAGCGCTGGGCGAGCAGCGGGGGCAGCCGGACGGCGAGCCGCTCGTACTCGTCGGGCGTGTTGTAGACCTGCCCGCAGAGCCGCAGCCAGCCCCGCCCGCGCCAGCTCATCACCGCCACCTCGGTGGCGATCCGTTCGGCGATCCGGGCACCGAGCGCCCGGGCGGCGTCGACCGTGGTGGCGAGGCCGGCCGGCAGCGGAATGATCCGCATGGCAACCGTCGGCCGCCCGGGTCGGGCAGGTCGGCCCGCGCCACCCCGAGCGCGTCCCCGACCACCCGTTGGCCGTACGCGGCGAGCGCCGCGTTGTGCGCACGGACCCGGTCCACCCCTAGGCTGCGCAGCGTGTAGAGGCCCGCCGGGGCGGCCAGCCATGACGTGTAGTCCAGCGTCGCCTGCCACTCGACGCGCCCGGGGAAACCGGCCTCCTGTTCCCAGGAGACCACCAGTGGCTCGATCCGGTCCCGCCACGGTTCGGCAACCACGAGCGCCGCGGTGCCGCGCGGGGCGTACCCCCACTTGTGCAGATTGCCCACCCAGAAGTCGGCCCCGATGCTCGCCACGGTGATCGGCAGCATGCCCGGGGCGTGCGCCGCGTCGATCAGGACCGGCACCCCGTGCTCGCGGGCCACCCCGACGATGGCGGCGGTCGGGAAGAGTCGGGCCGTGGCCGAGGTGAGCTGGTCCACCACGAGCAGTTTCGTCCGGCCGGGGCGCAGGCCGGCGCGGATGATCTCGACGACCTCCTCGTCGCCGGCGGTGAGCGGCACCGGCAGCGCCCGGGTGGCCGCCCCGGTACGCCGGCACTCCCGGGCGACGGAAAAGTCGACGGCGCCGTAGCCGTGGTCGGTGGTCAGCACCTCGTCCCCGGGGCGCAGGCCGAGCGACTGGAGGACCACGGCCACTCCGGTCGTGGCGTTGCCGACCAGGGCGGTGCCGTCCGGGTCGGCGCCGAGGAATCCGGCCAGGTGCCGGCGGGTGTGGGCGATCCGCTCAACCAACCCCTGGGTGAAGAAACGCAGCGGGTTCGCCTCCATCTCGTCGCGCAGCCGCTGCTGCGCCCGTTGAACGGTGATCGGCACCGCCCCGAACGAGCCGTGGTTCAAATGGCTGACCGACTGGTCGAGAGAGAAGAGCAGCCGGGCCCCGGGGATCGGATCCGGCGGCTGCGGGACGCTCATGCCGTGATCGTATCCCGCGGACGATCATCGACTCCCTGATCGGCGGGTGTCCGCGCCGACCGAGCGGCGTCGATCCCGCAGAATGGCTGGCCATGGAGAGCCCCGCCGAACTGCTCTGGCCCACCTCCGCCGATCGGCGGCTTCGCGCCGACGTCCACCGCGTGCTGCACGCGGTCGCGGAGCTCGGCGGGGCGATCGGTTACCTCGCACCGCCCACCCGCCACGAGACCGACGCCTGGCTGGACGAGGTGCTGGCGCTGGTCGGGACGGGGGACGCCGCGCTCACGCTCGCCGTGCTGGATGGTCGCGTCGCCGGCACCGGCATGTGGCGACGGGGGCCGAAACCGATCTTCGCGCACTACGCCGACCTGCAGAAGGTGACGGCCCACCCGGCGGCCCGGGGGCAGGGGGTCGGCCGGCTGGTCACCGGTGCGCTGATCGACGACGCCCGCAAGGCCGGCATCGAGACCCTCGCCCTCGGCGTACGCGGCAACAACCACGGCGCCATCGAGCTGTACGAGCGGCTGGGCTTCCGCGAGTGGGGGCGGCTGCCGAATGTGATCGAGGTCGGCGACGAGCGGTTCGACGACGTCCGGATGTGCCTCGATCTCGGCCGGCAGCCGAACGTGCTGCTGCGCGGGTCCACGGCCGGCGGCCACGGTTCCTCCCCGCGCCGGTCCTGAGACCTGATCAGGCCCGTGGGTGGGCCTGGCGGTAGGCGGCCCGCAGCCGCTCCACCGACACGTGGGTGTAGATCTGCGTGCTGGCCAGGGAGGAGTGCCCCAGCAGCTCCTGCACCGCCCGCAGGTCGGCGCCGCCCTCGAGCAGGTGGGTGGCCGCCGAGTGGCGTAGCCCGTGCGGGCTGGTCCGCGGGAGGCCGGCCGCCCGGGCGTACCCGTCGACGACGCGGCGGGCGGTCGTCGGGTTCAGTCGTCCGCCGCGGGCGCCGAGGAGCAGGGCGCGCCCGGATTCCGGGCCGGCCAGGAGCGGCCGACCGATGCGCAGCCAGTCGTCCAGCGCCCGCTGGGCCGGCACGCCGTACGGCACCGAACGTTCCCGGCCACCCTTGCCGAACACCCGAACCACCCGCCGACCGTGGTCCACGTCCGCGGTATCCAGGCCGCACGCCTCGCTGATCCGTGCGCCGGTGCCGTAGCGCCCGCTGGGCCGGCACGCCGTACGGCACCGAACGTTCCCGGCCACCCTTGCCGAACACCCGAACCACCCGCCGACCGTGGTCCACGTCCGCGGTA
>JAEVHO010000615.1 GCA_016802835.1 Micromonospora sp. ATA32
CCGGACGGCGCCACCCCGCCCGCCGCCGGCACCGACCCGCTCGCCGCCTACGAGCAGGAGCTGGCGGACGTCGTGCCGCCGCGGTTCGACCGGGCCGGCGACGAGCCGGAGCCGGTCGCCGGCGAGGGCGATCGGGTGTACGACGTCGAGTCCTCCACCGTCCGGCTGGCCGACGTGGGCGGCATGTCCGCGGTCAAGGAACGGCTGGAGCTGGCCTTCCTCGGCCCGCTGCGCAACCCCGAGCTGCGCCGGATGTACGGCAAGAGCCTGCGCGGCGGGCTGATGCTCTACGGCCCGCCCGGCTGCGGCAAGACCTTCCTGGCCCGGGCGGTCGCCGGCGAGATGGGCGCCAAGTTCCTCTCGCTGTCCATCGTGGACGTGCTGGACATGTGGATCGGCAACTCCGAGCGGAACCTGCACGAGCTGTTCGAGGCGGCCCGCCGCAACGCGCCCTGCGTGCTCTTCCTGGACGAGATCGACGCGCTCGGGCACAAGCGGTCGCAGGTCGGGTCGAGTTCGATGCGGACGCTGGGCAACCAGCTGCTGGCCGAGCTGGACGGCATGGAGGGCAACAACGAGGGGGTCTTCGTGCTCGCCGCCACCAACACCCCCTGGGACGTGGACCCGGCGCTGCGCGCCCCGGCCGGCTGGACCGGGTGGTGCTGGTGCTGCCGCCGGACGCCGAGGCCCGCCGGGCGATCCTGGAGTACCACCTGCGACAGCGCCCGATCGCCAACATCGACCTGCGCAAGGTGGTCGCCGCGACCGAGGACCACTCGGGCGCCGACCTGGCCCACCTCTGCGAGACGGCGGCCGAGTTCGCGATGGCCGACTCGGTGCGCAGCGGCGAGGTGCGGATGATCGAGCAGCGGGACCTGGACCGGGCGTTGAAGGAGGTCCGCCCGTCCACCCGGCCGTGGCTGTCGACCGCCCGCAACGTCGCCATGTTCGCCAACGAGGGCGGCGTCTACGACGACCTGGTCGCGTACCTGAAGCGGCGCAAGCTGCTCTGACGGCGACCGGCCGGGGTGCCCGGTCGCCGCGCGAATCCCGCAGGGCCGGCCGGATCAGCCGCCACCGAACCGGCGGCCGACGGCGATCACCTTGACCCGCTGCCGACCGGCGCGCACCATGCCCAGCGCCATGAACGCGCCGGCGATCCGGTCGGCCGCCTCCCGGCTGCTGGCCCCGACGACCTGGCGGCGCCGCTCGGGGCAGTTCCGTTCGTTTCGCCCCGGCCCCGCGAACGGGCGGACGTCGGTCAACACCACCAGGAACCGGGTCACCGCGGATCACCCGCGGCCGGCCGATCCTCCGCCAACCGGTCAGGACACACGGCGGACCTCCTCCGGCTCGGCGGTGTGTTGCGAGACGCGGGGCCAGCATCCGGTCATCGTCACGCGAGAGCCTCCCGTCGGCCGTGGTGGCGGCACGCGGCGATCAGGTGCGGGGGAGAACCCGATCGCCGCGCGCCCCATCCCCTCCGGTCGCTCACCACCGCCGTCGCCACGACAACCGGCAGTGAGGACGTGGCGACAGATTGACAGGTGGACACGCGTGAATGCAACTCTCATCGACGTTCTCTCATGCACATCTTCCCGAGACATGTGCAACCATCGACGTATGGCACCGAAGACCGCCCGCGCGCGCCGGCTCGGGATCGCGCTCCGTACCCACCGGGAGGCCGCCGGCCTGACCCTCGAGGCCGCCGCCGACGAGATCAACAGCACCCGGAGCACCCTGTCCCGGTACGAGAACGCCCAGACGCTGATCAGTCCCGCGACGGTACGCGGGCTGCTCACCCTCTACGGCGTCGGTTCGGACGAGGTCGCGGCCGCCGTCCAGCTCGCCAAGGACGCCCGCAAGCCCGGCTGGTGGGTCTCGTACTCCTACCTGCTCGACCGGCGCACCATCGACTTCATCGCGCTGGAGACGGAGGCCACCGGGATCGCCAACTTCGAACCCTCGGTGGTGCCCGGCCTGCTGCAGACCGCGGACTACATCCGCGGGGTGATGCGCGGCGGCCCGCACACGCTCAGCGACGACCAGGTCGAGCAGCGGGTCCACCTGCGACTGGACCGCCAGCAGCGGCTGACCGGCGACGACCCGCCCATCCTCGACGCGATCATCGACGAGGGCGCGCTGCTGCGCCCGGTCGGCGACCGCGCCGTGATGGAAGGGCAGCTACGGCACCTGCTGAAGATGGCGGAGCTGCCGAACATCACCGTCCAGGTGATCCCGTTGGCCGCCGGCTACCACCGGGGCACCCGCGGCTCCCTGCACATCCTGGAGTTCGCCGACCCGGAGGACCCGATCATCGCCTCGGTGGAGACCGTGGCCGGGCAGATGGTCCTCGACCGGCCCGGCGACCTGCGTACCTGCACCAAGATCATGGAACATCTCCGGACCGTCGCGCTCAGTCCCGCGGCGAGCCGCGACCAGCTCGTCCAACTCCTGAAGGGACGGTAGGACCATGACACCGACGATCAGCGCGGCACTGGCCGTGGCCCGGTGGCGCAAGAGCACCCGCAGCGGCGACGAGGGCGCCTGTGTGGAGATGGCGGCCGTCCCCGGGCGCGGTCGCCGTCCGGGACTCCAAGGATCCGGCCGGACCGGCGCTGCTCTTCCCGCCCACCGCCTGGGTCGCCTTCGCCGCGGCGCCGCCCGCGCCGCTGACCGGCGCGCCGCCCGGACCACCCG
>JAEVHO010000616.1 GCA_016802835.1 Micromonospora sp. ATA32
AGCAGCGTGTGCACCGCCGCCCGGACCGTCCGCCCGGCCAGCCGGCTCGCCGTCCCGAGCAGGGCGAGCGCCGTGGTGGGCGCGACCGCGATCAGGGCGACGAGGAGCAGGATGTCCCGGCGGCCGGCCCGGTGGAACAGGAAGAAGTCGGGGCTGCGGCCCAGGACGTCGAGCACCGGCTGGGTGACCGCCAGTCCGACCAGGGCGGCCACCTCCAGCAGCCGGCGCAGCTCGATCCGCAACGCCGACGGGGCGGTCGAGCCGACCGGGGAGGCGTCGGCCACCGCTGGGGCCGGTGGCGCGAGCGTCAGGTCAGCCACCGACCACCGCCCGGTAGAGGGTCCGGGTGCCGGACGGCAGGTCCACCTGCCCCTCGATCCGGCAGCGCGCGGTCAGCAACCGGTCGAACGCCTCCCGCCGGTAGTCCGGGAAGAGGCCGTCCGGCTTGTTCGCCAGCAGTCGCCGGGCCATCGGGTCCTCCGGGTGGACGAACTCCACCACCAGTCGGCCGCCGGGCGCGCAGAGCCCGACCAGCCAGTCGACCAGCTCGGGCAGCGGCAGGTTGCGCCCGATCGCCAGGTGGTGCACGACGGCCAGGGCGAGGACGACGTCGGCCCGGGCCCGGGCGGCGAAGCCGGCCCGCTCGACACCCCGCCAGCCACCACCGGGCGAGGGGTCGGCGAGGTCCATCACCAGGGGCAGGATCCGCCGCTCCCGGTCGGCCCGCAGCTGCCGGTAGATCTCGTCGACCACCGCCGGGTCCTGCTCCACCGCGACCACGTAGTCGGCGTGCCGGGCGGCGATCCGGGCGTACCGGCCGTCGTTGGCGCCGAGGTCGAGGACCAGCTCCGGCGCACCACCGGCGGCCACCGACTCCTCCACGAACCGCTCCTTAACGTCGCGGTCCCGCCCGGAGTAGCCACAGGTGCGCTGGTAGTCGACCCAGTGGCTGCCGGACACCCGGCCGTCCAGCCGGCGGACCAGCTTCTCGACGCCGCGTACCGTGGCCAACGTTAGGTCCCGGGAGTACCCGGCGGCCCGCAGCTGGGCCCGGACCTCGGTGGTGCTGGCCGCGGCGTTGCGGTCCTGCATGGCGCCGTGCAGGTGGACGTGGGTGAGCACGCCGGGCCGCAGGCGCCGGGCGCCGCCGAAGAGCCGGCGCATCTGGTCGGGTTCGATGCCGTCGACCCGGGACCGCAGCCACGGCTGGAAGTCAAGGCCGAGGTGGGCCTGGATCAGCAGCGGATAGAGCAACGTCTGGCAGAACTGGCGGTAGCCGGCCCAGGGCTCGCCGTCGCGTACCGGCTCGAAGGAGCCGACGTCGATGAAGACCGGCTCGGCGCCCCGCCACTGGAGGTTGTAGGCCGACCCGTCCTTGGTGGTGAAGCCGTCGGGCAGCGCCGCGCGGAGGATCTCCAGGTGCAGCAGCGCGGCGTCGCGCAGCATGCCGAACGACCACTCGTACGGGTGCGAGACGAAGGGAATGCGCTCGTGCCGCAGCGCGGCCGCCCAGGGGACGCCGTCGATCGAGGGCACCGCGCTCGGCTCGACCGCCTCGGTGCCGCACACCTTCCCCTGGGTCAGCAGCGCCGGAAAGAACGCGGTGCCGGCGAGGGTCTGCCAGTCCTCGGCGGCCCGTTCGTCGAGGCCGCGCAGCACCGCCGCGCCCGCGTGGAAGACCCGGTTGGCCGGGTCGCGGAACGAGCCGGGTTCGGCGCGGATCCCGGTGTCGGAGATGGCCATCGGGGTGCCGGCCCGATCAGGTGTGGTCGTGGGCTGCCGGCGGAACCGGGCGACCAGCCGGCGCCAGTAGAGCTTGGCGGCAACCGCGGCTCCGGCCACCCCACCGACCACCGCCTGCACGATCAGGCTGCCGGACCCCGCGTCCAGGTAGGCCAGGTGCATCACCAGCTGCTCCTTCCCCTCGCCGTCAATGGACGCCGGCATCCCGGGTACGCCCCGATGAGCCCTTTCGCCCAGAAGGCCGGACTTGTCTCGTCCACACCGTACGCCGCGAGGCAGCAGCGTGGAGGCCACACCGATCACTCCGCCCCCACGACCGTTTCGTTCAAGACGTGCTGGCCCGCCGGACGTAACGTCGCGCCATGACGCCTCGATTCGACCTGATCGCCATGACCGTCACCAACATGGCCCGCAGCCTGGACTTCTACCGGCGACTGGGCCTCAACATCCCGGCCGGCGCCGACACCGAACCGCACGTGGAGGTCGCCCTGGACGGTGGCGTCCGGCTGGCCTGGGACACCGTCGAGACCATCCGCTCGTTCGACCCAAACTGGGCCCCGGCCACCGGCGGTCCCCGGACGAACCTGGCGTTCCGCTGCGCCGACCCGGCCGAGGTCGACCGGTACTGGACGGACCTCACCGAGGCCGGTTTCCAGGGCCACCGGGAGCCGTGGGACGCCTTCTGGGGCCAGCGGTACGCGGTCCTGCACGACCCGGACGGCAACGGGGTCGACCTGTTCGCCCGGCTCTGACGGCGAGGGCAAGCCCGGCGCCAGGTCCGTGGCGGGGCGCTGCGCCATCCGGGGGGTCAGCGGGCAGCAGGGCGGTGGGTGGGACGCCCGCCAGTTCCTTCACGTCGCGGGTCAGGTGCGCCTGGTCGGCGTACCCGCAGCGGGCGGCCAGCCTCGGCCGAGCGGGGCGCCCGCTGCGGCCAGGTCCAGCGCCCGGCGCAT
>JAEVHO010000617.1 GCA_016802835.1 Micromonospora sp. ATA32
CTCCTCGGTGCCCCGCGGCTCGGGTGCGCGGAACTCGTCGTCCCGGTAGCGCGGCTCGTCCGCGCCACGCCACTCCGGCTCGCCGTACCCGCGCTCCCGGTCAGCGGGATACCAGCGCGATTCCTGATCGTCGGGAGAGCTCCGTCGTCCGTCCACGTCCGGCACCGTATGCGACGGGCCCGGCCGGGCGCCATCCGCGCCGCTGCGTGACCGACGGGGGCGGCATCGGCGGTGAGCGCGTCGAGGTTGCCCCGGATCTCGTAGCTAATCCGGTGGAACGCCGGGTCCCGTCGGGCGCAGACCCGCAACCGTCGGGGCTGCCGCATAGCACGGCTGGGGCATGATCGTCCGGCTGTCCACAGGCCGCCTCGTCGTCCACGGTAAGAATGTGCAGGTCCCGGACGGCACGGCGGACGCCGCCCGGCGCACGGTGGGCGCCATGTAGCCACTCAGGTCGGTTGCAAGAACCCTGAGTGATCAAGCGCCCGGAGATCCCCTGTTGCAGGAGTTCTCCGGTGCCGACGATCCGTACCACTGACCAAGCCCGCGAGTGCGCCAGGAAGCGCTGGGCCAAACCTGAGAACGTAGACCGACGCGTCGACGCCCTGGCCGAGCAGATCCGCAAGCTGGTCGACTCCGCCCCGCCGCTGACCGATGAGCAGCGCGCCCGGCTGGCCGGCCTCCTGCTGCCGTCGATCCACGAGAAGAGCCGCCCCGGCGGGCGGCCCGCCCGATGACGACAACGGTCGAGGCACCCAACCTCGCCGTCGTGGACCCGGTCGTCGAGGCCGAGCAGATCGTCCTGGGCGCGCTGATGCTCGACTCGGTCGCGGTCAGCGAAAGGATGCCTGGCACCGAGCCGCTGCGCCCGCGGTTCCTCATCCGCAACCGGGTGATCGCCGCGGGCACGCTCGGCACCGTGCTGGTGGAGGCGTCCGCCCGCAGCGGGGCCACGCAGACGGTCAACCGGGCGGTCGCGATGGGTCGGCCGGCCATGGTGGTGCCCGGACCGGTCACCTCGGCGATGTCGGTCGGCGCCCACGAGATGCTGCGCGAACAGCCCGAGGCGCGGCTGGTGACCGGGGTCGCGCACGTACTGGAGGAGGTGGGTCGGATCGGCGCCGACCTCGCCCCGCCCGCCCGCGGTCCGGACCGCCCGTCGGACCTGCTCGATGACGAGGCGACGCTGATCCTGGAGTCGTTTCCCCGACGGGGCGCGGTCGGCGTGGACGCGCTCGCCGCCCGGGCCGGTGTGCCGATCCGTACCGCGCTGCGCAAACTGTCCATGCTGGAGGAGCTGGCGATGGTGATGCGTCGGGACGACGGATATGCCCTGACGCCAGCGCCGCGGCCGTCCCGCCCCGCGGCGCCCGGGCACGGGTGACCGGCTTTCGGTGCGCCGGAGGTCAGTCGCCCTCGAACCGGATCTCGACGTCACGCTGGCGCAGGCAGCGCTGGGCGAGCAGCGCCAACCGGCGCACCTGCTCCACCTCGGACGGGGAGCCGGCGACCTCGGCCAGGCAGCGTAGCTCGGCCAGCAGCTGAGGTGCGTCCTCCGATCCGAACACCAGCTCGCCGAGCGGGTCGATCCGGTCGAGCATCGGCGTACGCCCGCCGCCACGGACCCGCTTCAGCAGGCCGAGCAGCTCGTCATCGGGGTCGGGCACCACCTCGGCGACGACGTACGCGACGCGTCGACCGGGCCCGGCCCGGACCAGTCGGTAGAGGACGACATCGAGACCCATGGGCGGTCCCCTCCTCCCGTCGACCCGCGCCGGGACGGTCCGCGATTCCGGCGGCGACTCCGGTTCCGGCGCTACCCACGAGTCTCCACCTCGACAGCGACGCCAGCCAGTACCCACGGCGTGCCGCCGAGCGCGGTGCCGCCACGGAAGCGCCGGGACGACGCGACCCTCCGCCGGGACCGCCAGCCGTCCGCGGACGCCACAGGCTAGGCGGGATGCCGCCGGTCGGGTGCGCTTGCGGCACATTCCGGCGCCATGCCGCCCGGTCTGCGGGATGTGGCACTTCCCGGCGGCCGGCTCGGCGGGATGCCGCACCGGCTCGGCGGAATGGCGCCGGTTGGGCGCGACCGTAAGCTGAGTCGGTGCCAGGCGAAAACGCGAGCCGGAACGGCGGAGGCACCCGCGCCGCCCACGAGGCGCTGCCCGCGGCGCTGCGGGACGCGGTGGACGAGTTCGCCGACCACCTGTCCCGGGTGCGGAACCGCTCCGCCCACACCGTCCGGGCGTACGTGGCCGATCTGGTCTCGCTGCTCGACCACGCCAGCCGGATGGGCTGCGCGGACGTCGCGGACGTGGACCTGACGGTGCTGCGCAGCTGGTTGGCGAAGCAACGGACGATGGGTGCGGCGCGGACGTCACTGGCCCGGCGGGCCGCCTCGGCGCGGACGTTCAGCGCCTGGGCGCACCGGTCCGGCCTCTCCCCCACGGATGCCGCCGCCCCGCTGGCGAGTCCCCGAGCACACGTGAGCTGCCCACCGTGCTGCGCGCCGAGCAGGCCGCCGCGCTGGTCGAGGCGCCCGCCCGTGCCGCCGCGCTGGTCGACCTTGCCGCCCGCGCCGCCACGCTTCGGCCCGAGGAGGACGCGCGCGCCGCCGCGCTGCCGTCCAAGGGGGACGCGCGCGCCGCGGCGGTGCTGCTGCGTGACCGGGTGCTGCTGGAACTG
>JAEVHO010000618.1 GCA_016802835.1 Micromonospora sp. ATA32
GTCCGGGTCGGTCATCGCCAGCGGGCCGTGCAGCAGGTCGGCGCCGGAGAAGGCGAGCGCCGGCAGGTAGGAGGTCTCCATCAGCTTGAGCGCGGCCTCGCGGGCGTCGGGTAGGCGTATCCCCGACCGGTGGTGACCATGCGCGCGGCGAACCGGTAGCGCGGCGCGAGCTGCGCCGGGGTGGTGTCGTCCCAGGGTGCGGGCGGCGAGCTCGGGCAGCACCGCGAGCGCGTCGCGCTCGTCGGCCGGCAGCGCCCCGTCGCCGGCGCGGACTCCCTCGACCAGCATCAGCAGGGCGAGCAGTTCGGCGGTGTACGTCTTGGTGGCCGCCACCGCGCGCTCGTGCCCGGCGGCGATGTCGACCGACAGCTCGGCGGTCTCGACCAGTGGGGAGTCCGGCGCGTTGGTGACCGCGAGGGTCAGCGCGCCGGAGCCGCGGGCCACCCGCAGCACCTCGGCCAGGTCCGGCGAGCCGCCGCTCTGGCTGACCCCGACGACCAGCGCGTCGGAGAGGTCCGGCCGGGCGCCGAAGACGGTGATGGCACTGGGTGAGGCGAGCCCGGCCGGCAGGCCGAGCCGGATCTCGGTCAGGTACGCGGCATAGAGCGCGGCGTGGTCGGAGGTGCCCCGGGCGGTGAAGACCACGTGCCGGGGCCGCCGCTCGGCGATGATCGCGGCCACCCGGGCGATCGCTCCGGCGTGCTCGGCGGAGAGCAACCGCTCGTAGCCGGCCGGCTGCTCGTCGATGTCCGCGGCCATACCGGCCCCTGCACGCGTCACGAGGACTCCCCTCCTGCGCGGTTCCCGCGCGATTGATGCTCAGTCTTGCACTATTGAACGGATCCGAGCAATCGAACGAGCAGCACTGCGCAGTGGATCACCGAATCGATCCAGCATCCCCTAGGCTTGCCCAGCCCTGCGAAACCCACCGAGAGCGAGAGGGCGACGTGTCCGAGGGAAGGGACGAACCGGCGCTGTCCGCGACGGAGGAACTGGCCCTGGCCCGGCTGGCGCTGGACGAGGGGGACCTGTCCCACGCGGCCGGCCACGTCGCCGCCGCGCTGGTCCAGGCGCCGACCCTGCCCGAGCGCACGAGACACTGGCCCGCGTCGCGGCCGCCGCCGGCGGTGGGCTCGACCTCTTCCCGCTGGGTCACCACGCCTTCGTCGGCACCGTGGTCGCCCGTGCCCACCTGCTCGCCGCCGCCGGCCGGCCGGCCGAGGGGCTGGACCTGCTGGCCGCCGCCACCGGCTACGCGCCCCGGACGGACTGGGCCGGCGTGGCCTGGGTGACCGCGCCCGAGCTGGCCGAACGGCTCGACCCGGACCGGATCGCCCGGATCCTGACGCAGATCTGCGCCGCCGTGCCGGACCCGGTGCCGCGGGCCGCCCGGCCGCCGCTGCACGCGTACCTCACGCTGGCCCGCAACGCGGTGACCGTGCATCCCGAACACGGCCTGCTGCTGGGTGCCGCGTCCGCGCTGGCCCGGCGGATCGGCGAGGTCGCCCTCGCGATCACGTGGGCCAGCCGGGGGGTACGGGCACAGCCGTCGAAGCTCGGCGAGGTGTGGCTGGGGTACGCGTACCGCAGCGCCGGCCGGATCCGGGAGGCCCTCGCGGCGCTCGGCCGCGCCGTCGAGCACGACCCCGACGACCTCGCGGTCTACGCCGACATCGCCGGCACGCTGGCCGACATCGGCCGGCTGGACGAGGCGCTGGGCTGGATCGACCGGGCCCTGGCCCGGGACCCGTCCTTCGACTGCGCCGTACACACCGCGCACCGGCTGCGCTACCAGCGTGACGGGGACGTCGCCCACCTGGTGGCGCTCGCCGACTTCATCCGGGACCACCCCGACGACAGCCACGAACACAGCGACCTGGCCGAGTGCTGCCGGAGCCGGCCCTGGCTGGGCCAGGTGACCCCGGCCGGCGGGCCGGTGCTCGACGCGCTCCGCGAGGCCCTCGCGGCGGACGGCGGGCACCCGGAGGAGGCGGTCCGGGTGGACGCGCTGGAACCGCCGAGCGCCATGCGTACCATCGCGGCGGCCGTTCCCGGGCTCCGCGTCGAGGTCGCCGAGGTGGCAGACCCCGATCCGCGCGAGCCCCGCCGGGCCAGCACCTGCGAGCTCTGGCGGTACGACGGCATGACGGCCGAGCCGCTGTTGCCGGTGCCCTCGGTGGAGGCCGCCGACCGGGTCCGGCAGGTCGCCCATCCGGCGTGGCCGCATCCGCCGGCGGCGTACGACGCGGCGGTCGGGCTGGCCACCCTGGAGCTGGCCGACCTGCTGGGCCTGCTCGTGCATCCGCCCGAGGCGCCGCCGACCGCCCTGGGCCGGGTGCTGATCGGGCAGGACCCGTCACTCTGGGTGCGCTGCGTGCAGGTCTGGGCCTGCCTCGGCCTGCTGCACCACCGCACCGACGAGCCGTGGGAGGGCTCCACCCGCCGCCGAGTGCTGCTGGAGCTGGTCTGGGGTGTGGAGGACTGGATCACCCCGCGCACCCTGCACGCGCTCCAGCAGGCCAAGGCGGCGGGCTTCACCCGGTACGTCTCCTGCTACCGGCCCAGCGGCTCCGGCGAGCACCCCAAGGGTCGGGCCTGCGACTTCGCCGCTCAGAAGGACGGCTTCGGCGGCGTCGCCTCGGGCGGCGACAAGACGTACGGCAACAACCTGGCGGCGTA
>JAEVHO010000619.1 GCA_016802835.1 Micromonospora sp. ATA32
GCCGGCCGAGTGCGCCGTCCGGCGTGACCGGCGCCGCCGGTCACCGGGCGGGACGACGTCCCCGCGCTCCGCCCCACGGAGCGCGGGGACCCCCCCGTCACGGGCTACTGCAGGAACGCCCCGAGGGGCGAGAGCAGCAGCCGGCCGAGCGCCGCGGCATTGTCGTCCAGCCGCGTACGCTCACGCTCGTGGGCCTGCGGGTCGTGCCGGCAGCGCCAGATCTTCTGCGCGTTGCGCCAGGCCACGTCCCGGGTGTACTCGACCAGCTCGCCCTGGTACCAGTCGTCGATGTCGCCGTTGAGCATGTCGATCAGCAGCTGCCACCGGTCCAGGTAGCCGCGCCGCAGACCGGGGATCTTGTCGGCGAAGATGTTGTTGATCTCGAGGTAGTCGTGGTGCTGGTCGGTGCCGTCGACCGGCTCCGACTCCAGGTGGTCGAACGTGGTGACCAGCGCGAACGGCAGGTCGAAATTGATGTGCGCGTTCACCCCGGCGGCCGCCGAGGGCAGCGGACGGGCGTCCGGGCCGTGCATCCGCTCGAACAGGCAGGACCACGCCTTCGGGGTGCCCGGGCTGGAGTCGGTCCACAGGCGCAGCGCGTCGAAGTAACGGGCGGCGAACTCGACGTCGAGCCGGGACAGGAACACCGGGTCGGAGAACCGGTCGTCGTACAGGCCGTCGAGGACGCTGGTGGTGATGGTCAGGTACAGCTTGTTGAAGTCCGCGAGCGGGCAGCTGACCTCCAGCGGCGGCAGCCGTACCAGGAGGTCCTGGAGCTTGGTGAGGTGGTCGACCACCGCCGGGACGTCGGCGGGATGATCGGCGAGGAGCCCGACGATGTCCTGGTGGACGGGTCCCCAGACCGGTTCGCTCATGTCTCCTCCACTGTGGTCCAGGGCACCTCCGTGCCGCCGACGACGGTGGACAGACTTTCAGGCGTCGGTGGTCGGCCGGATCAGTAGAACGACGTATAAGGACCCGACCGCCCGTAGGTCATTCCGGGCGGTTACGGAGGTGGATCGCGCTGGCCTGGACCCGGGTGCGCACCTGGAGCTTGTCGAAGATGTGCGACACGTGTACGCCGATGGTCCGCTCGCTGATGAACAACCGCTGCCCGATCTCCTTGTTGGTCAGGCCCTCGGCGACCGCGGCGAGCACCTCCCGCTCGCGGGCGGTCAGTACGGCGAGCTCGTCGCTGGCCGACCCGGACCGGACGGCCAACCGGCCGTCGACCGGCTGTCCACGCTCCTCCAGCGTCACCCGGGCCCGACCGGCGAGCGTCCGGATCTCCGTGCTCAGCGGCACCGCGCCCAGTCCCTGCGCCACCTGCCAGGCCTCCCGGAGCAGCTTGCCGGCGGTCGCGGCGCGGCTGCGCCGGGACAGCAGGGCCTCCGCCTGCCGAAGTCTGGAATACGTCGCCGGATAGGGGTGGTTGCGCCGGTCCCACTCGGCCACCGACCGGGCCCAGAGCTCCGGGTCGCTGCCGTCGAGGCGGCTGAGCTCGGCGGCGCAGAGCGCCAGGAACCCGTCCACCACGTCGCGGACCGGACGGGCGGCGTGCTCACTCTTGCGCGCCACCCGGTCGACCACCTCGCGCAGCCGCCGGACCGCCGTCATGTCGACGGGTACGGTGCGGCTGGCGTGCGCCTCCGCCTCGGCGCGCAGCCCGTGCCACACCAGGGCGGCCAGGATGCCGACGTCGTCGGAGCGGCTCTCGGTCAGGCCACGCTGGACGGCCTGCCGGGCGATGTCGTGCCGCCCCTGCCACATGGCCAGGCCGGCCCGCAGGGTGAGCAGCGGGATCACGTGCCGGGCCCCGCCGCCGGCGAGCACCGTCGCCACCGCCTCCAGGTCACGGTCGGCCGCCTCGATGTCGCCGTAGCCGACGGAGAGCCGGCACGGGCGAGCAGCAGCTCGACCGCGTCCGCGCCGGAGGGGCGGTGCCGGAGCGCCGCCGCGACGACCTTCTCCGCCTCGGACCACTGCCCGACCCGGAACAGCCCGTTGGTGGCGATGGCCAGCAGCCGGGTCTCGTACGTGCGGCCCAGCCCCAGCTCGGCCACCCGCTCGGCGCCCCGGCGGGCGACCACCACCCCCTCCTCGAGGATGTTCAGCGGCCCGGTCAGCAGCTCGGCCAGGTGCAGGTACGCGCACGCTACGTCGTCCGGCCGGCCTGCCCGCTCGGCGGTCTCCAGCGCGTCGCGCATCACCGCGAGCCCGGCGTCCGGGTCCTCCAGGTACGCCTCGCTGAACCCGAGTGCCGCGCTGGCCAGCACCGTCTCCGAGGTGGAGCCGTCGACCGCCGCGGCGAGCTCCAGCGCCTCTCGGGCCCGCCGGCCGGCGTCGGCGTACCGGCCGTGGTGCAGCAGCAGCTCGGCCAGGTGGGCGGCGGCGGTGGCCCGCTCGCGGGGCGTGCAGTCGGCGGCCTCCAGCGCCCGCTCGTACTCGGCCTCAGCGGGCGCGGAACGGCCGGCCGCGGCGAGGTAGCGGGCCCGGCGGATGTGCAGCGAGCAGGCGGGCGGCCCGTCGTCCCCGGTCGCCAGCTCCTCCAGCAGGGCCAGCGCCCGGGCGTGCTCGCCGCAGTGGTGGGCCGCCTCGGCGCGTGCGTGCAGCAGCTCGGCCCGGTCGACGTCCAACGGACTGCCGGCCGGGCTCGCGACCAGCTGCACGCGACGGACC
>JAEVHO010000620.1 GCA_016802835.1 Micromonospora sp. ATA32
GAGTTGGACTTGGGGGCGGTGGCCAGGTGGATCACCGCCTGGGCGAGGTTGAGCTGAGCCTCGGGAAGCCCGACGTACTCCACGGCGTGCGCCGCGGCGTGGCCACCGCCAGCGCGCCCGGGTCGGCCATCCCGACGTCCTCGCTGGCGAAGATGACCAGACGGCGGGCGATGAACCGGGCGTCCTCGCCGGCGACCAGCGGCGCCGATCGCGGCGTCGCCGAGTTGGACTTGGGGGCGGTGGCCAGGTGGATCACCGCCTGGGCGAGGTTGAGCTGAGCCTCGGGAAGCCCGACGTACTCCACGGCGTGCGCCGCGGCGGTGGCCACCGCCAGCGCGCCCGGGTCGGCCATCCCGACGTCCTCGCTGGCGAAGATGACCAGACGGCGGCGATGAACCGGGCGTCCTCGCCGGCGACCAGCATCCGGGCCAGCCAGTGCAGCGCCGCGTCCACGTCCGAGCCGCGCATGCTCTTGATGAACGCGCTGGTCACGTCGTAGTGGGCGTCGCCGTCGCGGTCGTAGCGGACCGCGGCCACGTCCACCGCCTGCTCGGCGGTGGACAGGTCGATCCGGCGGGCGCCGAGGGCGGTGGCGGAGGCGGCCGCGCCTCCAGCGCGGTCAACGCCTTGCGGACGTCGCCGCCGGCGAGGCGTACCAGATGGTCCTCGGCCTCGGTCTCCAGGGTGAGCGCGCCACCCAGGCCGCGCTCGTCGGCGACCGCGCGGCGCAGCAGGCCGCGCACGGCCGCGTCGTCCAGCGGCTGGAGGGTGAGCAGCACGCATCGGGACAGCAGCGGCGAGATGACCGAGAAGTACGGATTCTCGGTGGTCGCCGCGAGCAGGGTGACCGTCCGGTCCTCCACCGCGGCGAGCAGCGAGTCCTGCTGGGTCTTGCTGAACCGGTGCACCTCGTCGATGAAGAGCACGGTCTGCGGCCCACCCGCGCGACGCTGGCGGCGGGCGGTGTCGATCACTGCGCGGACGTCCTTGACGCCGGCCGAGAGCGCCGACATCGCCACGAACCGGCGGTCGGTGGCCGGGCCACCAGGTGGGCGATGGTGGTCTTGCCGCTGCCCGGGGGCCCCCAGAGGATCACCGACATCGGCGCGGCGCCGCCCACAAGCTGGCGCAGCGGAGCACCGGGCGCGAGCAGGTGGTCCTGTCCGACGAGTTCGTCGATGCTCGCCGGGCGCATCCGGACGGGCAGGGGCGAATCCGCCGCGATCGTGGTGAAGCCGTCGACACCGCCGGAACCCGCGGGGGCGCTGAGCGCTCCGGCGGGTTCGCCGAGGGAGAAGAGGGCGTCGGAATCCATCACGACGACAGTACCGGGCCAGGTCCGCCAAGCCGGAATCGCGCGGCGGACCGGCCCACTCGTGATCGGTTCCGGTCAGCCGCGGCCCGGACGCCGACCGCGGTACCAGCGACCGCCGCCGCCACCGCGCGGGCCGTTGCCGACGCCGGCCAGGTAGAGGGAGAGCAACAGCAGACCGATGAGCACCAGGGTGTTCCAGTTGAACAGGTCCGGCGCTCCGAAGTTGGTGTTGAGCAGGTCGAGCAGCAGCGCGAAGCCAAATACGATGGCCGCGAGAATGGCGAGCATGTCGGTCCTCCGGTGGGGGTTCCCAGTAGGTCGGCCCGGGATGTACCCAATCGGTCCGCCCGCCAATCTCCACCGTGGACCGGCTCACCTTCCGGCGGGACCGCCCACCGCCGGCCGCGGGTCGTTGGCCAGGATCGCATACCGCAGCGTGCCCAGGCCCACCAGCTCGTCCGCCAGGCAGGCCGCCAGGCGGTAGACCCGGCGCTCGCCCTCGGCGGCCGCCGACAGTCCGGCCGCCAGCCCCGCGCGGATCTCCCCCACCGACGGCGGCCTCTCGTCCAGGATCCGGTCGGCGACCCCGGGGATCGGTGGTCAACGCGTGCAGCGTCTCGGCGTCCGCGTCGGCGAATTCGCGTACACCACCTCCCACCTGGCGACCCCCGGCGGCTCGGCTTCACCGGCAGCCTGGCCCGCAGCTCGGTCCACCTGGGCTGAGGCCACCGGCTCGCTCCCGGCGCCGGCTCGCCCCGGCCGACCGGTATCGGTGCCGGGCGGGCACCGCTCAGCCCGGGCGCGTGGCGCTCGCCTGAGCGGTTGCCGCCACGACCGGAGGCACCGGCCCGACCGGTGACGGGGTCGTCCCGTCCCGTCCGGCCGCCGGCTCGGCGGTGGTCTCCGCCAGCTGGGCGGTGTCGGCCGACTCGGCGGGGGCGCGTCGGCCGGCCCGCCAGGCCGGCAGGTAGAGCGGCGCGGCGACGGCGAGCACCACGGCGCCGACCAGCATCGCGGTGCTGATGCTGGTGGCGTCGGCGAGCGCGGTGAGGACGACCGCGCCGAGCGCCACCGCCGGCTGGGCCATCATCGAGTTCAGCGAGATCACGCTGGTCCGGTACGGTCCGTCGACCTGGCGGTGCAGCAACCCCATGTGCAGCGGGTTCGACGCGCCGTGCACGGTGTAGCAGGCGAGGTAGGCGAACAGCACGCCGACCGGGCCGGCGAGCAGACCCATCCCGACCACCGTGACGCCCTGCAGGATCCGCATCAGCGCGGCGGCGGGCGCGGCACCCAACCGGCGTAGCAGCAGCGGCGTCAGCGCCGCACCGGCCGCGTTGGCCAGCCAGGCGGCCGAGCC
>JAEVHO010000621.1 GCA_016802835.1 Micromonospora sp. ATA32
ACCGGCGGCTATCTGCTGACGTGCGTCGGTGATCCCGAGCGTGGCGGGCAGGTTGTCGGTGCCTCGGTAGAAGCGGCTGAGCCGGTCACGGACCTTGGGAAGCTCTCCGGCGGTGATGGTGGTTGTCGGCCAGGCGGTCGTCGTGATGAGCGTTCGGTGGGTCACTGGCCGGGGCCAGATGAGCATGCCGTCGGCCGAGGGGGTGAGGTCGCGGCTGATGCGTACGTCGGGCAGCTGTGCTGCGGCGTGTTCGGCCAGGTCGGTGAAGTCGTTGTCGATCCAGTACAGGTGTGATCGCTCGAGACCGGCGGCTATCTGCTGACGTGCGTCGGTGATCCCGAGCGTGGCGGGCAGGTTGTCGGTGCCTCGGTAGAAGCGGCTGAGCCGGTCACGGACCTTGGGCAGCTCTCCGGCGGTGATGGTGGTTGTCGGCCAGGCGGTCGTCGTGATGAGCGTTCGGCCGGGGAGTCGGGCGTTGAGGAACGCTTGGTGCAGTTCCTCGATTCGTTTTCGTGCCTGTGGATGGTTGGCGAGGCCGACTGCCCGTACCGCGCGGTCGATGACCTTGTCGTTGCGGCCCTCGTCGATGTGGACTTGGCAGGCCGCGCATGCTGCCCAGGAGTGGCCGAAGTCTTGGACCAGCCCTGCGGTGGGCCCAATGGCAATCGCGGTCACCTCGCCGCCGTGCAGTGTCCAGATCGGGTACGGGTCGCCGCAAAAATCGCAGCTTCGCCGTACGGTGTCGAGCTGCCTGACCGGGACGGGTACTGGTTCGTGTCCATCGGTGGCGAGGTGGGTCGGGTGTACGTAGGTGGGTGGCACGCCGAGGGTGTTCAGCGGGGAGAGGCAGGTCTGGCAGGCCATCTCTTCGTGCGGGGCGGTCATGCCGTGGCCCCGTCGGTCGGCTGGCGGCGGTCGCGGAGGCGGGGTCCGCGACGGTGCTGTGCGGGTGGCATGGTCATGCCTGGCTGGTAGATGGCGTGGCGGTTCTGGTCATCTCGCTTGGCGTGGTACATGGCGATGTCGGCGCGGTGCAGGGCCACCTCGGTGAAGGGGTCGCTGGTGTCGACGAGGGCCAGGCCGACGCTGGCGGTGATGGTGACCGTGGCGGGCCTGTCGTCTGCGGGAAGCGCGACGGGCTGGGAGATGATCGTGGCGAAGGTGTCGGCGATGCGGTCCAGGTCGTCGGTGCGGGCCGGCAGTAGCGCGGCGTATTCGTCGCCGGCGAGCCGCGCGGCTGCGCCTCCGTGAACAGTGGCAATGTCGGTGATGCGGTCGCCGACTTTGATGAGGAGGTCGTCTCCCCGGCCGTGGCCATGGGTGTCGTTGACGTGTTTGAAGTCGTCGAGGTCGATCAGGGCGACGATCATGGGCTGTGCGGGGGCGGTTTTGGCGAGGGTCGCGTGCGCGGCTTGCAGGCCGGCGCGGTTGAGCATGCCGGTAAGCGGGTCGTGGAGCATCGACCGGGTGGCGTCGGCGAGTTGGTTGCGGAGGCCGCGGATCGTGGGCCAGGCGGTGAGCCTGCCGAGGGCGAGCGCCACCACGCGGTGGCGATCATGATCAGTGGTAGGGACACTGGGTTCCTCCTTTGCAGGAGAACCCGGGACGCGATCGTTTGGTAGGCGGCGCGTCCCGGGTCCTCATACGACGACGCCCGCCTTTGGCGGGCCGGATTACGGGTTCGTGCCGCTGGGGCTCACGGCATCGGTGATGACGACGACCTCCCCGAGGAGGCGTCATCGGGGTGGTTCAGTCAGCAGTGCTCGTAGCGGCTTACCGGCGAGTTGGTTGCAGCCGTTGGCGCCCAATACGACGTCAGCCAACCGGGAGTTGGTGTCAGCGGCGCACCGGGTGCGCGGCCTGGTCGGCGCGGAGCATGGCCGGTAGGTCGGCCGCGATCTCGGCGTAGGGTGCGACGGCCAGAAGCACCTCGCCGGGTCGAGAATCGTCTCCCATCCGGCCGAGGTGGATGGTGTCGGGTTCGTGGTGGGGTTCGGTGACCGGGTCCCAGGTGAAGTCGACGACGGTGGCGACGTACGTGCGGTGGGGGTTCCAGCCGACCTGGATGGTGTACCGCTCGAACCCGGGTTTGGCTGTGAGGGTGTACAGGCTCATGGGTTCCTTTCCTGGGGTTGCTGCCCGTGCCCGGCACGTCAGGCGCCCGCAGCAGGTCGTGCCGCAGCGGCCACTGATCCGAATGGTTCTGCCGGGCGGGAAGTTGCGTCGTGGCTCACTCCCCGTCGTGGCCCACGCTGTTAGGCGCCGGCGGGGTCTGGTCCGCCACAGCCGGGGAGGGAGCACGGCGCGCTGATGCGCCCCTGGTAGGAGGGCGAGTGGGGGGTGCCGGCGGCAGGTGCGCCGATGGTCATGCCGGCAGGTGGCGGGCGCGTTCCTCTACCACTTCGAGGATCTTGTCGCGTCGTGCGGCGGGCAGGTCGGCGAGCAAATCGACGTAGTGCTGTTCCTGCGCGGTGAGCGGCTCGGCGAACGCCGCCTTGTAGGCCAGCCGCGCTGCCTCGTGTGCGGCCTCGATTGGGCCACTGTGGTCGTAGGCGGAGGTGACCTGGCGAAGCTGTGCGGCTGCCGTGAGCGGGTCTCGGGACAGGGTGGTGTCGTAGAGGCGGAAGTTCGCCGGAAGGTCGGCCGCGGTGATCGCGGTGATCAGGCA
>JAEVHO010000622.1 GCA_016802835.1 Micromonospora sp. ATA32
CGGAGAGGGGGTGGGAGGGTCGGAGAAGGAAGGGAAGGGGAGGTCAGAAGCGGTCGGTGGGGCGGTAGATGCCCCCACACCTCGCGCAGGGTGCCGCAGACCTCGCCGACCGTGGCCCGGGCCCGCAGCGCGTCCTTCATCGGGTAGAGCACGTTCTCCGTACCCTCGGCGGCGGCCCGCAGTTCGGCGAGCGCCCGCTCGACGGCGCCGGCGTCCCGCGAGCGGCGCAGCCCGGCCAGCCGCTCGCCCTGTGTCGCCTCGATCGTGGGGTCCACCCGCAGCGGCTCGTAGGGCTCCTCCTCGTCGACGGTGAACCGGTTGAGACCGACCACCACCCGCTCGCCCGCGTCGATCTCCTGGGCGATCCGGTACGCCGACTGCTCGATCTCGCGCTTCTGGAAGCCCGCCTCGATGGCGTCCACCGCCGAGCCGTGGTCGGCCACCCGCTCCATCAGCTCGGTCGCCGCCGCCTCCATCTCGGCGGTCATCGCCTCGATCACGTACGACCCGGCGAACGGGTCCACGGTGGCCGTCAGGTCCGTCTCGTAGGCCAGCACCTGCTGGGTCCGCAGCGCGAGCCGGGCCGCCTTCTCGGTCGGCAGCGCGATCGCCTCGTCGAAGCTGTTGGTGTGCAGCGACTGGGTGCCGCCGAGCACCGCGCCGAGCCCCTGCACCGCCACCCGGACCAGGTTCACCTCGGGCTGCTGGGCGGTGAGCTGCACGCCGGCGGTCTGGGTGTGGAAGCGCAGCATCATGACTTCGGGTCCTTGGCGCCGAAGTCGTCGCGCATCAGGCGGGCCCAGATCCGGCGGGCGGCGCGGAACTTGGCGACCTCCTCAAGCAGGGTGGTCCGGGCGACGAAGAAGAACGACAGGCGGGGCGCGAAGTCGTCCACCGCCAGCCCGGCGGCGAGCGCGGCCCGGACGTACTCGACGCCGTTGGCCAGGGTGAACGCGATCTCCTGCGCGGGCGTCGCGCCGGCCTCGGCCATGTGGTAGCCGGAGATGGAGATGGTGTTCCACTTCGGCACCTCCTTACGGCAGTAGCCGAACGTGTCGGCCACCAACCGCAGCGAGGGCTTCGGCGGGAAGATGTACGTCCCCCGGGCGATGTACTCCTTGAGGATGTCGTTCTGGATCGTGCCGTTGAGCGCGGAGCCGGCGACCCCGGCCTCCTCGGCGACGAGCTGGTAGAGCAGGAGCAGCACCGAGCCGGGCGCGTTGATCGTCATCGAGGTGGAGACCTTGTCCAGCGGGATGCCGTCGAAGAGCAGCCGCATGTCCTCGATCGAGTCGATGGCCACCCCGACCTTGCCCACCTCGCCGTGCGCGATCGGGTCGTCGGAGTCGTAGCCCATCTGGGTGGGCAGGTCGAAGGCGACGGACAGACCCATGGTGCCGGCCCGCAACAACTGGTGGTACCGCGCGTTGGACTCGGTGGCGGTGCCGAAGCCGGCGTACTGGCGCATGGTCCACGGGCGGGAGGTGTACATGGTGGGGTAGACCCCACGGGTGTACGGGAACTCGCCCGGGCCGCCCAGGCGGCTCTCCAGTTCCCCGGGCAGATCGGCCGCCGTGTAGACGCCCTTGATCGGGAAACCGGACTCGCTTGACCGCCGTTCGTTCATCCCCGGATGGTAGGACCAGCGGGCCGACCGGTGGGTGAGGGATACCGCACACCGCGTCCACGAGGAGGTCGACCGGAGGTGAACACGCGGGTACGGATCGTGGAGTTCGGTAAACGTCCGCCGCGTCGGGTTTCGCATCCGGCGTCGGAACCAGCAAGATAGGGGGGTTGTGTCCCAGCCCCCCTCGATTTCCCCCGGTGGCTTTTCTGTGACTCAGATCCCGACGTGGAGCGGCGGACCAGTCAGTCTCCCCAACGGACGTGCGACGCCCGGCACCACCATCGGCGGCCGGTACTCGCTGCGGTCCGCAGTGGGCAACGGCGGCATGGGCACGGTCTGGCGTGCCACAGACACCCTGCTGCGCCGGGACGTGGCGGTCAAGGAGGTCGTCCTCCCCCCGGGGCTGGCCCCGAGCGACCGCGACGCCATGTACGAGCGCACTCTCCGCGAGGCCCGCGCGGCCGCTGCGATCCAGCACCCCGCCGTGGTGCAGGTGTACGACGTGGTCACCGAGGGTGGCCGGCCGTGGATCGTGATGGAGCTGCTGGACGCCCGCAGCCTCGCCGACATGGTGATCGAGGACGGGCCGGTCGCGCCCCGCGCGGTCGCCAAGATCGGCATCGCGCTGCTCGGCGCGCTGGAGGTGGCGCACGCGATGAGCGTGCTGCACCGCGACGTCAAGCCGGCCAACGTGCTGATCTGCACCGACGGGCGGTGCGTGCTGACCGACTTCGGGGTGGCCCGGATGCCGACCGACGTGCAGCTCACCACGCCCGGGATGGTGCTCGGCTCGCCGCACTTCATCTCGCCTGAGCGGGCGATGGGCCGGGAGTTCGGGCCGCCGAGCGACCTCTTCTCGCTGGGTGTGACGCTCTACACGGCGGTGGAGGGGCGACCCCCGTTCGACAAGGGCGACCCGATCGAGACCATGCACGCGGTGGTCGAGGACGCGCCGGCCACGCCGCAGCGCAGCGGCCCGTTGACCCGGGTGCTGATGGGCCTGCCTGGAGGAAGGACCCGGCCCGCCGGCTGGACT
>JAEVHO010000623.1 GCA_016802835.1 Micromonospora sp. ATA32
CCCGGCGCCCTGCTCCGCCGCGCAGGCCACCCACGGTGCGGGACCGGTGTGGTCCGCCGCGGTGATCGGCAGTCCGTCCGAGCGGGCCAGGGTGTTGGCCACCGCCGCGAAGGAGTCCCGCCAGCCGCCCACCGCGGCGGCCGGGGTCAGCACGGCCACGGTGAAGGGCTGGTCGCCGGCATCCCGCGCGGACCAGACCTCACCCACGTCGCACGAACTCAGCTTCCGGTGCAGCGCGTACGGACCCACTGTCTGCATGCCACCCTCCCCGCAGCGGATGGTATCGGCCCCCCGCCTACGCGCTCCGAGGCAGGCGGATCCGGTGCGGTCCCGTTCCGGGCCGCCTCCGCACGGTCCCGGTCTCCTCCGTACGATCTTCAGACGTGCGTGACATCGCCGTGTTCAGCGGAACCGCCCATCCCGAGCTCGCCGCCGAGATCTGCGCCCACCTGGCCGTACCGCTGCACCCGGTGCGGGTGTCCCGGTTCGCCAACGACTGCCTGGAAGTGCAGCTGCAGGCGAACTGCCGGGAGCGGGACGTGTTCCTGATCCAGCCGTTGGTGCCCCCGGTCCAGGAGCACCTGGTCGAGCTGCTGCTCATGATCGACGCCGCCCGGGGGGCGTCGGCCGGCCGGATCACCGTGGTGCTGCCGCACTACGCGTACGCCCGCTCGGACAAGAAGGACGCGCCGCGGATCTCGATCGGCGCGCGGCTGGTCGCCGACCTGCTCACCTCGGCCGGCGCCGACCGGGTGCTCGCGATGACCCTGCACTCGCCGCAGGTGCACGGGTTCTTCAGCGTCCCGGTCGACCACCTGCACGCGCTACGTGAGCTGGCCGCCCACTTCAAGGGGTACGACCTGAGCAACACCGTCGTGGTCTCGCCGGACCTGGGCAACGCCAAGGAGGCCGCCGCCTTCGCCCGGATGCTCGGCACGCCCGTCGCGGCCGGGGCGAAGCAGCGGTACAGCGACGACCGGGTCACGATCAGCGCGGTGATCGGCGACGTGGCGGACCGGGACGTGATCGTGCTCGACGACGAGATCGCCAAGGGCAGCACGGTGATCGAGCTGATGGACCACCTGCGTGAGCGGAAGGTGCGCTCGATCCGGTTGGCCTGCACCCACGGCCTCTTCTCCAGCGGGGCGCTGCACCGGCTCAGCGAGCAGGACGGGGTGCTGGAGATCGTCTGCACCAACACGGTGCCGATCCCGGTGGAGAAGCGGGTGCCGAAGCTGGAGGTGCTCTCGGTGGCGCCCGCGCTGGCCGAGGCGATGCGGCGCATCCACAACGGCGAGTCGGTCAGCGCGCTCTTCGGCTGACCCGACCGGGCCGGCCCGACCGCGCTGTTCCGCGCCCGTCGGGCGGGGCCGTTGCGGGCCGGGTCACTCCGGGCCGGACTGCCCGGCGCGCTGGTGGGAGGGAACCCCCGCGCTGATCCGCACGGTCGTGCCCGCCGCGCCGCTCTCGACCTCCATGGCGTCGCTCAGCTCCCGGGCCAGCCAGAGGCCCCAGCCGCCCCGCGGTGTCCGGTCCGGGCGGGCCCGCTGTCCCAGTCGCCGCGAGCTGATCCCGTGGCCGTGGTCGGAGACCTCGCAGACCAGTTGCCCGGCGTGCCGCCACAGCCGAAGCCAGCCCTGCCCGCCACCGTGCCGTACCGCGTTGGTGATCAATTCGTTCACCGCCAGCACGAAGTCGTCCAGCCGCTGGCCGCTCAGCCCCGCCGCGTGCATGCAGGAGGTGACCGAGTGTCGCAACTCGGTCACCTGCGCCTGGTCGAAGGCTTCGGCGATGAGGAGGGAAGAGTCGATGGGCACAACCGTACGCGGTGCGCGGGGTTCTGCGTTCATCCTGGCCTCGTCCCGGCTGCGGATCTCAAAGTCATTTTCGCGGCATTTCCACCGTACGTCAGGGTTTCCCGTGCCGCATCCGCCGGGCCCCCGCGCATGCCGTTGACTGTGACATCGTGACGCCTGTGCCGTCGTCCTCCGGTGGTCTCGAGGTCCCGCTCTGGCGGTCCATCGCGGTGTTCCGGGTCGCCTCCCTGGCGTACGTCTGCATCCTGGTGCTGCGCGACGCCGACCGGTACGCGCACCCGCTGGCCGCCGGCGGCGTACTCCTGGTCATGCTGGCCTGGACCGGGGCGACCGCCGTCGGCTACGCCCGCCCGGCCTGGCGACGCTGGCCGCTGCTCCTAACGGATCTCGGCGTGGTGCTCGGCATCCTGCTCGTCACCCCGTGGGTCGTCGGCCGGGCCGCGCTCGCCGCCGGCGTGTCCACCCTGGCGGTGGCCTGGCTGGCCGGGCCGGTGCTGGCCTGGGCCGTCTCCGGTGGCCGGCGCCGGGGCGCGGTGGCCGCCCTGGTGCTCGGCGGGGCGGACCTGGCCAGCCGGGAACGGATCGGCCAGTCCTCGCTCACCGGGGTGATCCTGATGCTGCTCGCCGGCGTGGTGGTCGGGCACGTCGCCCGGCTCGCGGTGACCGCCGAGGAACGGCTGCAACGGGCGGTCGAGCTGGAGGCGGCCACCCGGGAGCGCGAGCGGCTGGCCCGGGGCATCCACGACTCGGTCCTCCAGGTGCTCGCGTTGGTGCAGCGGCGGGGCGTCAACCTGGGCGGCGAGGCCGGCGAGCTGGCCCGGCTGGCCGGCGAGCAG
>JAEVHO010000624.1 GCA_016802835.1 Micromonospora sp. ATA32
CACCACCCCACGCACGCACGCAACACCACCAGCACCCGCATCCGCGCTCACCCGACGACCAGGAACCGAGCACGCTGGGCAGACCAGCGGACCAGCCGCGCCCCAGCCGAACAAGATCGACTCAGTGGATCACGAGATCAGCTCGAAGCCACGTCCACGGATCGAGGATAAGTGCTCGGCTGACGGGCGGTGGGGCGGCCGTCACGACCGTCCTGTGCGGACACTGGGACCACGCGTCCGGCACGCCAGCGGTGGGCGGCCGGATCGGCCGCCCACCGGTGGTGTCGAGATCAGCGCCGGGCCGGCTCAGCCGGCGGTGGACCGGAACACCGGGTAGAAGCCACCGGACTGGCCGGCCGCGGTCGGGTGGTACGAGATGTTCACGTCGGCGTAGTTCAACGCGTGCAGCCACTTCTCTCCGTAGCTGCACAGCTGGTGTCCGACGAAGGCCGACCGGACGTCGGCGAAGGGGAAGCCGTGCCGGGCGGCGGCGGTGGCGATCACCCCGTCCACCACGTTGATGCCCTCGTTGATCTTGGCACGGGATTCGGCGCTGAGCCCGACGCAGAAGGTGTTGAGCTGGTAGAAGACCGGGTAGCCGACCACCACCACGCGCGCCCCCGGCGACCTGGCGCGAATCCCGTTGTAGACGTTGTCGAGCAGCCCCGGCAGGGTGCTGTTGGCCTTGTCCTCGGCCGCCTGCACCGCGGCCACGCACTCTGTCGTACCGTACAGCACGCAGGTGGTCATGATGGTGCCGAACCCGACGTCGTTGCCTCCGACCGTGACGCTGACCAGCGTCGTGCCGGATGAGACCGCCGAGAGCTGACTGTTGATCACGCTGGAGGTGGTCGCCCCGGAGCAGGCGACCGAGACGTACGAAGCGGGCGCGTTGGCGGCGGCCCAGAGGGCGGGGTACGCCGCCGTGCTGCGGTAGCAGCTGCCGCTCTCGCCGGTGTAGCTGCCAGCTCCGAGACCGGAGGAGTACGAGTCGCCGAGGGCGACGTACCTGTCGCCGGCGGCGGCCTGAGCGGGAGTGACGAGGGTCAGCGTGGCCGTGAACGTCGCGACCAGGGATGCCACGAGGGTGGCGAGGCGGGGTCTCCGCACGGGGTCCTCCGGGGGATGAGGATGATCAGTGCGAATATAGATATCATTAAATTTATGTGACGGGAAGCGTCAAGATCGGTATATCCGCGATACGTGCCGGAAACGACAGCCGGTCCCGGGACCGGGCAACCACCCGAGGCCTGACCGTTCCGGCCGGTCCCGCCGGCACGGCCTGCGGCATGCCCGGCCCACGCCGTCCCGGGACCGGTCGGCCCGGATATCCTGCACCTCGGTAGCAGGCCAGGTGGTGGTCCGAGCACGGGAGGTCGTCGCGTCCAGGGACACGGAGCGCAAGCTCATCGCCTCGAACAAGAAGGCGCGGCACGACTACGCGATCCTCAAGACGTACGAGGCGGGGCTCGTGCTGGCCGGCACCGAGGTCAAGTCGCTGCGCGAGGGGCGGGTGTCACTGGTCGACGCGTTCGCGCAGGAGCACGACGGCGAGCTGATGCTCCACGGGCTGCACATCGCCGAGTACGGCTACGGCACCTGGACCAACCACCAGCCCCGGCGCACCCGCAAGCTGCTGCTGCGCCGGATCGAGATCGACCGAATCCTGGACAAGCTCCGGGAGGGCGGCGTGACGCTGGTGCCGCTGTCGATGTACTTCGCCAACGGCTGGGCCAAGGTGGAGATCGGTCTCGCCCGGGGCAAGAAGTCGTACGACAAGCGGCAGGCGCTGGCGGAACGGGACGCGAACCGCGAGATCGCCCGGGAGCTGGGCCGCCGGCTCAAGGGCCGCACCGGGCGACGAAACGCCTGATCCGACGCGGCGTGCCGACGGTTGCCCGCCCCTGTGGCGGGTAGTCCCGGGGGCGCCAGCCGGAGAGCGGCCGTCCGGCCGGCGGCCCGTCACCAGCCGCAGGACGCCTCGGGGGTCGCGGACCAATGTCTGATGCAGCCAAGCGTCCCGCCGCCGCGGGTGCCGGCGACTACGTGGTCGAGCTGCGAGTGCACGGGGTGTCCGGCACGGGCGCCGACGAGGTGCTCGACCGGCCGCACGTGCAGGCGAGGTGGCCGGGGACCGCAGCGGCGGCTTCTACCCGTCCCCGGCCGGGGTACCCGGACTCCACAGGGCCGGGCGGGGTGGTGCTGGAGGCGTACCGGTGGAGCGAGCTGCCCTCGGGCACCGCCGCCCGGACCCTGTCCCTGGTGTTCCTGCTGCCGTTCATGCTGAGCAACGTGGCGATCTGGATGCGTCCGGCGCGCCGGGGCTCGGGCCTGGGGGTCAAGGTGCTCTGCCGACTCCTCGCGCTCAACCTCACCCTGCTGTACGTGCTGTCCGTCGCCGGGGTCGCGCTCGACCTGATCGCCTGGAAGTGCATGTCCTCGCCGGGCTGCCTCGCCGGCCGCAGCTGGCTGTCCTGGCTGGGCGACCGCCCGCTCGGGCTGCGGCTGGCCGTGCTGGCCCTGGTGCCGCTGGCCGCCATCGCCCTGGTCTGGGTGCTCGGCGCCCGCCCCGGCCGCTCGTACGACGCGTTCCGGATGCAGGGCAACGCTCCGGGCCGGGACCGGCTCGACGCCGTCGGTCAG
>JAEVHO010000625.1 GCA_016802835.1 Micromonospora sp. ATA32
GCCAGCACCCGGACGCTGAGGTCATCCTGTCCCAGCCCGGGTTGGGACCGATCCTCGGTGCCCGGGTGCTCGCAGAGTTCGGCGACGACCACGCCCGCTACACCTCGGCGAAGGCCCGCAAGAACTACGCCGCCACCAGTCCGATCACCCGCGCCTCGGGCAAGAAAAGAGTCGTCGCCGCCCGGTTCGTGCACAACGACCGGCTCATCGACGCGCTCATGACCCAGGCGTTCGCATCGCTGCAGGCATCCCCGGGCGCCAGGGCCTACTACGACCGGCAACGCGCCCGCGGCGCCAGCTACAACGCCGCCCTGCGACAACTCGCCAACCGACTCGTCGGCATCCTCCACGGATGCCTCAAGACCGGCACACCCTACGACGAGACGACCGCCTGGTCGCATCACCTCACCGAGGCCGCTGCTTGACATTCAAGCTCCTGGGATGTCTTTCGTCCGCAGCCGGTGCGGGAACGCAAGATCCCCAAGCCGGGTGGGTCGGGCAAGGTCCGCAAGCTGGGCATCCCGACCGTTGCTGACCGAGTCGTGCAGGCCGCCCTGAAACTCGTCCTGGAACCCATCTTCGAGGCCGATTTCGAGCCGGTCTCGTTCGGGTTCCGGCCCAACCGGCGAGCACACGACGCGATCGCCGACATCCACCTCTTCGGCAGCCGAGGCTACCGCTGGGGCTGGATGCCGACATCGAGGCGTGCTTCGACACGATCGACCACACGGCCCGGATGGACCGGGTGCGGCATCGAGTCAAGGACAAGCGGGTGCTCGCGCTGGTCAAAGCGTTCCTCAAGGCCGGGGTCCTCACGGAGCTCGGCGAGGAACGCGACACCCCGACCGGCACACCGCAAGGGGGCATCCTGTCACCGCTGTTGGCCAACATCGCGTTGAGCGTGCTCGATGAGCACCTGCACCGTGAGTGGAAGCCTGGTGGGCGGATGTCGACGGAGAATCGGCGCCACCATCGGCGTGATCGTGGGCAGGCGACGTGGCGACTGGTCCGCTACGCCGACTTATGCCGAGCTCGGCATAAGTCGGCTTATGCCGAGTGGCGGATTATGCCGCAGGCGGTGGGGGTGATGGTCAACGCTGCGGTAGCCCCGCGTAGGTCGGCATAACGGGGGTCGCGATCGGTTGACTTTCCTGTCTGGATAGGTGGTAGGCCCTCCATACAGGAGAAGATCATGGATGTTGGTGAACGGCGTCGTCGTGGTCCTGCGTCGGCGGTGATGACTGGTCCGTTGGCACCGTACGAGTCGGCGTTACGTACGGAGTTGGGACGCGTGGGCTATGCGGCGTCGTCGATGCGGGATGCGACGAGGGCGATGGCGCGCCTGAGCAGCTGGATGCAAGACAAGGGCTTGACGGCGGTCGAGTTGACGCAGCCGGCGGTGGAGGAGTTTCTGGCCGCGCAGTGGGCGCGTTGCCGCACGGAGCGGGCGGCCCGACGTTGGATGGGTGCGGTGCTGCGGGTTCTGCGCGGGCGGGGTGTGGTTCCGGGACGGGATCGGGCAGCAGGCGACACGGCGGTGGAGGCGCTGCTGGCCGACTATCGCGTCTGGCTGGTCGCGGAACGCGGCTTGGCCGCCGAGTCGGTGCGCTGTTACGGGGTTCAGGCCAGGAAGTTCCTTGTGCAGCTTGCCGACCCGCTCGACGAGTCGTTGGCCCGTTTGGATGCCGCGACGGTCACCGTGTTCATGGTCGGGCAGAGCACCGCGGCCGGCAGCGTCTGGTCGGCGAAGGCGCTGGTGACCGCGATGCGCTCGCTGCTGCGGTTCCTGCCTGTGCAAGGCCTGGTACCGGTGTCGTTGACCGCAGCGGTGCCGGGGGTTGCGGGTTGGCGGCTGGGCGCGCTGCCGCGTGGCTTGGCGCGCGGGCAGGTGCGGACGTTGCTGGCCGCACACGGCACGACTACCCCGGTGGGGCTGCGTGACCATGCGGTGCTGACCGTATTGGCGTGTTTGGGACTGCGCGGCGCGGAGGTAGCCGCGCTCGGGATTCGTGACGTCGACTGGCGGGCCGGCGAGATCATGGTGCGGGGCAAGGGTTCGCGGGTGGAACGGCTACCTCTTCCCGCTGCGGTGGGAGAAGCGTTGGCCGCGTATCTGACCGGTGGACGGCCGTCGTGCCCCTGCCCGACGGTGTTCGTCACCGCCCGTGCCCCGTACCAGCCGCTGACGGGTAGCTCGGTCCGGGCGATCATGGGCCGGGCGTGTCAGCAGGCGGGCCTGCCCCGGTTCGGCGCGCATCGGCTGCGTCACTCGCTGGCCACCGACATGCTGCGGGCCGGAGCGGCCCTTGCCGAGGTGGGGCAGGTGCTGCGCCATCCCAGCCAGCTCAGCACGGCGATCTACGCCAAGGTCGACCACGAGACGCTGCGGACACTGGCCCGGCCCTGGCCCGGAGGTGCGCGATGATCGCGCTCCGCCAGCACGCCGAGGAGTACCTGGCGATGCGCCGCGCACTGGGGTTCAAGCTGACCACGTTCGGGGAGAGGAGATGACCGAATGGCGCAACCGGCCGCTCGACCGCGGGCGGTTTCCAGCGGTCGTCGCGAATCATCTCGTCGTCGGTTGACGGTTCCATTGTCGCACCATCTGCTGTGGACTCTTGTCGTTCAGGCACTGGCGTG
>JAEVHO010000626.1 GCA_016802835.1 Micromonospora sp. ATA32
CTGGGTTTTCTGTGACCAGCTCATGCCCGGCGGCCGGCGGTGCCTGCTGCGGCCCGACCACGACGGCGAGTGTTCCCGGCGGCCGAGGCGGCGGTGAGCATGTTCAGCCGAGGCTGGTCCGGCGGTGTCGCGCCCCGGTGCGCGTGCTTCCTCCTACGGGGGAGGGGTTCGCTCTCGCGGGGGAGGCGCGGTCCCGGGCAGGAGGCGCAGGCTGATGGCATGATCAAGAAGCGATTGACGGTCGGTGCCGGATGGTCGACGGTGGCCATTGGCGTCCTGCACACCGCGGTCTTCCTGCCCAACCCCTACTGGGGCGAGTGGTTCGCCGGCGGCCTGCGCTCGGGCGAAAGCAGCGACGCGTCCCTGTCCATGTTCTGGGCGCTGCCCGGGAGCTTCGTCGTCCCGCTGGTCCTGCTCGGCCTCCTGGTGGCGCGGCTGGGGCAGCGCGGCGAGCGCGCGCCCGCCTACGTCGGCTGGCTACTGGGCGGCTGGGTGGCCGGGTGCGTACTGCTCATCGGTCCCAGCGGCTTCCTGCTGGGCTTCATCCCGGCCGGGCTGCTCATCGCCGAAGACCTGCTGGCACGCCGCAGGGGCGCCGGGCCGGGCGTAACGGAGCCGGTGACCGGGCGGGAGGAAGACGTGCTGCCACAGCGCTGACCGGTGCGAGCGCTCCCGGCTGGTCCGGCAGCGGGGAGCGCCGGCCTACCCGCCCGGCAGGCCGACCCGGTCGAAACGTTCCATCAGGCTGGGCTTGCGCTGGTGCGCCCGGCGCGGCAGCCGGATGTGGCCGGAGTGCAAGCGGCGCTGGTCCACCGGCGGTCCTCCAGTTGACACTTGATAAAGCAGATGCTTGAGTAGCGCGCATGGTAACCACCATCGAGGATCAGCGGCTCGATGCCCTGTTCACGGCGCTCAGCGACCGCACCAGGCGAGACATCGTGGCCCGGCTGAGCACGGGCGAGGCGACGGTCAAAGAGTTGGCGAAGCCATACGCCATGAGCATGCAGGCCGTGTCGCAGCACATCCGGGTGCTCGAGCGGTCCGGCCTGATCAGCCGGGGGCGGCACCGGCAAACTCGGCCGTGTCGGCTCGAACCGGCGGCGCTCGAGGCCGCAGTCTCGTGGATCGAGGAGAGCCAGCGCACGTGGTCAGAGCGAATGGACCGGCTGGAGACGCACCTCGCCTGCTTGCAGAAGCGTGAGAACCAGTGAACGACGACGAACTCGTCTACCGGCGGGTCTTCCGCGCGCCGCGCGAGCTGGTGTGGCGGTGCCTCACCGAGCCCGCCGAGCTCGCGCATTTCTGGGGCCCGCGCGGCATGGCCACCCCGATCGACGGCATCATTGTCGAACTCCACCCCGGCGGCCGCTTCGAGACCCTGATGCTCGGCGAGCACGGCAGCCACCGGATGGTCGCCACCTTCACCGACGTCGTCCCGCCCGAGCGGCTCGCCTGGGTCGAGCCGGCGAGCGGTATGCACACCACCAGCACGCTCACCGACCTCGGCGACGGCAGAACCGCGGTCGTCATCCATCAGCAGTATGTGCCCGAGGCGATGCGCATGCCCGAGGCCCGCGCCGGCTTCCTCACCTCCCTCGACAAGCTCGAGGAGCACCTCGCCCACCTCATGCAAGGAGACCGATCATGACTGACCTGCAGTCCTGGGTGGCGCCGACCTACGATCGGCTCGCCGATCTCCTCGCCGCCGCGGCCGTCGAGACTTGGGACGCCCCGTCGCTGTGCGAGAAGTGGCTCGTGCGCCACGTGATCGCGCACGTGACGATGCCGGCGCGGCTGACTCCCGAGCAGTTCGGGGCCGAGATGGCGGCGGCCGGCGACGACTTCACCGTGCTCTCCAACACCGTGGCCGCGCGGGACGCTTCGCTGCCGGTCGTCGACCTCCTCGACCAGCTCCGATCGCCGAGACTGCACGCGTGGCAGCCGCCGGGCGGCGGTGCTGCCGGTGCACTGAGCCATGCCGTCATCCACTCCCTGGATGTGACGATCGCGCTCGACCGGCCCGCGGTCGCACCGAGAGAGGCTGCGATCTCCGTCCTCGACCAGCTCACCGCCGCCAACGGCACCTGGTTCGGGGTCGACCTGACCGATGTCCGGATCGAGGCCACCGACACCGACTGGGGCTGGGGAAGCGGCCAGCTCAGTCGCGCCGACAGCGGCTCGCTGGTGGCACTCCTGAGCGGCCGCGCGCTGCCCGACGGCCGGACACTGCACCGCGGCTGATACACCGAGGCCGATGCACCTTCAGGTGAAGACCCCAGAACAGCACGTCTGCGGAGTCCAACACGACCCCACGTGTTGCCGTACTGGCAACTGCGGGGGCAAGAGATTCGTGTTGCTTCGGCCTGCGCTGCTGGCCCGGTCGGGCGTCCGCAGCCGCCGAGGCCGCGTTTCTGTTGCGCCCGGTCTGACGTCGCCGGGTAGGCGGGACGCATTGCTGCGCCCCGCCCCCCTCAGAACCGTGCGTGCAACTCGTCGCTGCACACGGCTCTAGCAAGCCCCTCAGGGCGATTCAGGAGTACAGAGGTGCTGGTTCCCTGCGCGCACCAGTTGTCCGGCGCTGGCATTGGGAGTGAACCTCCTCTGTAGGTTCCTGACCATGGGCCAGTCGC
>JAEVHO010000627.1 GCA_016802835.1 Micromonospora sp. ATA32
CGTTACGCTCTGCGCAACCACCGGGGGCGTCCGCACCGGTGGCGTGCCGGGCATGGCGTGCCCCCGCGCGTCCGCCGCGGGTCGGCGTCCGGGCCCGGCTCAGGCCGGGGCGGCCGGGGGCTCGTCGGTGCCGAGGAACCGGCCGACGGTCGAGCGGAACTCGCGCCAGCCGGCCCGTTCGCCGGCCAGCGCGCGGGCACCGGCGTCGGTCAGCTCGTACGTCCGCCGCTCGCGGCCGTTGACGGTGCTCCAGGAGCTGGCCACGAAGCCTGCCCGTTCGAGCCGCCGCAAAGCCGGGTAGATGGTGCCGGTGGGTAGGTCGAGGCTGCCGCCGCTGCGCGCCCGCAGCGCCTCGATGATCGCGTAGCCGTGCAGCGCGCCCTGCTCCAGCACCGCCAGCAGAAGCGCGTCGAGGTGTCCGTGCAGCGCCTGCGCCTTCATAGGTAGTTACGCTACTTGTCAACCGGACGGACCGCCACCGGGGTGCGGCCATCGTCCTCCCGGAGCCGACCACTAGGGTATGTGCCCAGAGTCACTTGGCGGCCGATGGCGCCGGCGAGTGGGCAACCCGAAGCACACGGAGGTCAGCGTGGCCCGCCAGTCGCCCCAACGGCCCGACGCCGACGAGCCCGAGCTCGACGAGACCAGCGGGGCCGTCGAGCCCGACGAGGTCGACGCCGACCAGGACCGCTCGCTCTGGGACGAGCTGCGGATCGACCCGGTGGAGATCGCCCTGCCCGCCGGCACCGGCTTCACGCTGCGCGCGTACCGGCCGGCGCGGGAACTCACCCCGACCGACGTCGCCGAGCGCGACCAGGACGACCCGTTCCTCGCCCGTCGCCAGGTCGTCGAGACCGAGGACGAGGAGGTGGTGATCCTCGACGAGGAGTACGCCGCGGAGTTGCCCGAGACCGACGAGGAAGAGCCCGAGGGCCGCCGTCGCCGCCGCACCGCCGCCGAGACCGAGGTCGACTCCGCCGAGGAGGACGACGAGGACGAGGACGAGGACGACGAGGCCGGCGACGAGGAGGTGCCCGCCTTCCTCAGCCACCGGGGCCGGCTGCTGCTGTTCAAGACGCCGGAATCTCTGGTCAGCTTCATCCGTTCCGGCGCGCCCAACGACCTGTCTCAACTGGACAGCTGGAGCGAGCTGTCCGAACGGGTGGAGCCGGCCGGCATCGCGCCCCTCGACGAGGACACCTACGAACTCGACCTGGTCGTGGAGAACCTCCGCGGTGGGCACGACACGTGGGATCCGACGCTGCTGATCGAGGCCGGCGAGGTGGCTCGTGACCTGGCGTACGCCCTGCGTCTGCCGGCGGTGCTGGACATGCTCTCCGCGGGTTCCAGCCTCGACGACCTCGACGAGGCGCTGCGTGCCACGGTCAACGGCGGAGTCGGCGGTTTTCTCGGCCGACGGCGCCTGAAGAAAATCGGGGCACAAACCGCAAGTTTGGGTTGGCGCACCATTGTCGGCAAGATCTCTGCGGTCGTGGACTGGCGCGACTGACCCGCACCAGGGAGCATCAGTCTCTGGCAGAGAAAAGCCCTGTGTCCCGGGAGGAGGACGACGCCGTGGCGCTCGTGCGCGTGTACTGCGGTCTGGCCTCGGCAGATCCGGCCGACCGACCGGCTTCGGCCGGTTCGACGCTGACGTCCGCTGTGGTCGACGACGCAGGCCGTCTGCTGCTTGTCTGCGAGATCGGCGACGACGCCGCTGGGTACGCCCAGCTCGTCGCGCTGCTCGTGGAACGGTCAGCCGGGCCGAGCGGTGCGGCGATCGCCGCTGACAGCGACGACCACACCGTGATCTCGCTGCTCAGCGCCGCCGGTCGCCCTCTCGCGATCGCGGACGACGACTCGGTCGACGACTTCGCGGAGCGCTTCGCCGACGACGACTCGATCGAGGAGATGCAGTCCCCGCCGGCCGAGCGCCGGGCGGTCGGCCTGGCCCGGGCCCTGCAGGCGGGCGCGCTCTCCGCGGTGACCCTGCCGGCACCCCGGGACCTCGCCGGCTACAAGCAGGTCCTCGCCGCGCACGCCGCGCTGGCCAGCGGCCGGCACTCCGCGGCGGTGGCGCTGCGCGAGGTGCTCCGGGAGCTCTACCCGGCCGCGCTGCGCGCCTACCCCGACCCGGCCGAGCCGGTCTCGCTGGCCGTGCTCGACGCGCTGCCCGAGCCCGGCATGCTCGGCGGCACCGTCGCCCGCGGCCGTGAGGTCTCGGTCGCGGCGGATGCCACGCGGCCCACCTGGCCGCCGACGGTGTGGCCAGCGCGGACGAGATCAACGAGGCGGTGACCGCGCTGCGGGTCGCCATCTCCGAGACGCCCCGCCGCGCCGCGGTGAACCGGGCGCTCACCTCCGCGGTGGCCGAAACCGTTCGCCAGGCAGTCGCCTCGGTGCGCGCCTGCGACGCAGGCTGCGAGTCCCTGGTCAGCGCGCTCAATGCCCGGGTCGCCACGCCCGCGGACGAGATCAACGAGGCGGTGACCGCGCTGCGGGTCGCCATCTCCGAGACGCCCCGCCACGCCGCGGTGAACCGGGCGCTCACCTCCGCGGTGGCCGAAACCGTTCGCCAGGCAGTCGCCTCGGTGCGCGCCTGCGACGCAGGCTGCGAGTCCCTGGT
>JAEVHO010000628.1 GCA_016802835.1 Micromonospora sp. ATA32
GTGTCGGTCAACCAGCGGCTGCGTGGGCGGGCCCTCGCGGCGCGCGGGGCGGCGCCGCGCCCCGGGTGGTGTGGCACCGGGAGGCGGCCACCGACGCGGTGCTGCTGGAGCTGCGCGCCGCCGACGCGGCCGGGCTGCTCTACCGGGTCACCTGCGCGCTGGACGAGGCCGGCGCCCAGGTCCGGGCGGCCCGGATCTCCACCCTCGGTGGCGACGTGGTGGACGCCTTCTACCTGGTCGGCGGCTGGCCGGACGACGCCGAACGCGCCCGCCTGGAGGCCGCTGTCCTCGCCGCCGTCTGATTCCCGTACGGGCGCCGGCCGTTTCAGCTCTCCGGCTGCGACGTACGTCCCGCGCTGCGGCACGGTGTAGACCAACCCGCGCTCGCGCAGCAGGGCCACCGCTCGCCGCGCCGTACCCCGCGCGATGCCGTAGTCCTGGACGATCGTGGACTCGCTCGGGATGGGCCGGCCGGGAGCAAGTTCGCCGCGGGAGATCCGGGCGGCCAACAGGTCCGCTACCTGCCGATAGACGGGAATGGGGCCGTCAGGGTCGATCATGACTCGACGCTAGTTGACCAGGCACGACAGAGATTCTTTAGCTACGTTCGTAGACGTCCATGCACGTATAGGCCTACGATTCGAGGGCATACGCCCGTGACGTACAGCGATCTCGCGGGCACGGTGAGCGGTCCGGCTACTTGATCGGGGATCGGTGGTCGGATCTGCCCGTTTCTGGAGGTGCCAGATCGAGCGGGAACTGCCCCGGTCGGAGTGGGTGCCGTGGCTGGCCAAGCGGATCATCACGCAGCATTGGGCGCTCGGCCGGTGCGAGCGCTGCTGGCAGGGCCGATGCGACGCGCTGAGCTGGGCACGGGACCGGTTGAAGGCGGTCCGTCTGGCCGGTAACGACCGGACCACTTCACGGGGCGAGCCCGCGTCTGACGTCCGGTCTACGTCGGGCGGCGTATGCGGGCAGCCGCTGTCGGGACGACGCTGAACGCTCCGCCGTCCGGCACCGTCAGGGTATGAACCTGC
This sequence comes from Micromonospora sp. ATA32, assembly GCA_016802835.1. Classification (GTDB taxonomy): domain Bacteria; phylum Actinomycetota; class Actinomycetes; order Mycobacteriales; family Micromonosporaceae; genus Micromonospora. The sequence goes on from JAEVHO010000628.1 coordinate 1,038, forward strand.
CAGTGCAGACCGAAGGGCTCACCAAGCGGTACGGCGGCCTGACCGCAGTGCGGGAACTCGACCTGACCGTGCGGGCCGGCGAGGTGTACGGCTTCCTCGGCCCCAACGGCGCCGGCAAGACCACCACCCTGCGCATGCTGCTCGGCCTGGTACGCCCCACCGCCGGCACCGTGCGGCTGCTCGGCCGACCACCTGGTGCGGGACGGCTCGCCGGAGTGGGCGCCCTGATCGAGGGCCCGGCCTTCTACCCGTACCTGTCCGGTCGGGAGAACCTCCGCGTGCTCGCCCGGTATGCCGGGGCCGGGGCCGACCGGATCCCGCTGGTGCTGGAGCTGGTCGAGATGGCCGATCGGGCCGGCGACCGGTACGCCAGCTACTCGTTGGGCATGAAGCAGCGACTGGGGCTCGCCGCCGCCCTGCTCAAGGACCCGCGGCTGCTCATCCTCGACGAGCCCACCAACGGCCTCGACCCGGCCGGCATGGCCGACATGCGCAGGTTGATCCGCCGGCTCGGCGCTAGCGGCTGCACGGTGTTGTTCTCCAGCCACCTGCTCGGCGAGGTCGAGCAGGTCTGCGACCGGGTCGGGGTGATCTCGCGCGGCCGGCTGGTCGCCGAGGGCAGCGTGGCCGAACTGCGGGGCGTTACCGGGCTGCGGGTGCTGGCGGACCCGCTGGACGACGCCGCCGCGCACGCCCGCGCGTTGTTCGGCGCGGAACGAGTGCGCGTGGTCGACGGCGGGCTCGACCTGTCGGTCGAGCCGGAGCGGGCGGCGTGGCTCAACGCGGAGCTGGTCGGGGCGGGAGTGGCGGTGCGGGAGCTGCGACCGCGGGAGCGTGACCTGGAGCAGGTCTTCTTCGAACTGATTGAGAAGGGAACGGCTGATGTTGCGTAGTTTGCGGGCGGAGACGGCGAAGCTGGTGCGACGGCCGACGGCGTGGCTGCTGCTCGCCATCACGCTGGTGCTCTCGCTGCTGTTCACCTACGTCTTCCCATACGCCGGGTACGCCGGCGGCACCGCGGGCCCGAACAGTGACCGCACCCTGCCGATGCTGCTGCCCGACCGGTTGGTGGGCAACTCGCTCGGCGGGTTGCCGGTCTTCCTGGGCTCGATCCTGCTGATCCTCGGGGTGCTCGTCGTGGGCGGCGAGTACGGCTGGGGGACCTGGAAGACGGTGTTGTCCCAGGGGCCGTCCCGGCTGGAGGTCTACGGCGGGAAGCTGCTCACCCTGGCCGGCGCCGCACTGGTCGTCGTGCTCTCCGTGTTCGCCCTTGGTGCGGTGAGCAGTGCGCTGATCGCCGGGGCGGAGTCCCAGCAGGTGCACTGGCCCTCGCTCGGCGATCTGCTCATCGGGCTCGGGGCGGGGTGGCTCATCGCGTCGATGTGGGCCATGCTCGGGGTCGTGCTCGCCGTCGCCTGCGCGCGGTGGCCCTGCCCGTCGGGCTGGGCCTCGTGTGGATGCTCGCGTGCAGAACCTGCTCGCCGCGATCGCCGCCCCACTGGTCGACTGGGTGGCGCAGGTGCAGCGGGCGCTGCCCGGTCCCAACGCGGGTTCTCGCGGCGGCGCTCGGGGCCGCC